>JAAYBE010000133.1 GCA_012719015.1 Actinomycetota bacterium | reverse complement strand
GGCGAGGTCGACGGTGTGCGCCAGGGCCCGCTTGCCGTCGTCGGATCCGTCGTAGCCCAGAACGAGAGTGGTCGGCATCGTGGCCTCCTCCTGACGTGGTCCCTGCCCCGACTATTGCACATCGGCGGCGCCGCTCAAACGGCCGCGGCCGGCGGCGGTGCTCAGGCCGAGCGCCGGGCGGCGCCGCGGGCGAGCAGGCCCCGCCGCGGCGCGAACACGTAGGCGAGCACGAAGGCGGCGGTGGCGACCAGTACGACCGCCGCCCCCGACGCCACGTCGAGGTAGTAGCTGGCGTAGAGGCCGGCGACGCTGGAGGCGGCGCCGACGACGGCGGAGACGGCCATCATCGCCGCCAGGCGCCGCGTGAGCAGGTAGGCCGTCGCCGCCGGAGTGACCAGCATGGCGGCGACCAGGCCCACGCCCACGGTCTGCAGCCCCACGACGATGGTCAGGGCGAGGAGGATCAGCATCGCGAAGCGCAGCAGCTCCGGCCGCTTGTTCAGCATGTGCGCGAGCACGGGGTCGAACGAGGCCAGCTGGAACTCCTTGAAGAAGAGCAGGAGCGTCGTGAGCACGACGACGGCGAGCCCGCCGGTGAGCCACAGGTCGCCGGCGCTCACCCCGAGCACGTTGCCGAACAGGATGTGCGTCAGGTCGCTCGCGTAGGAGCGCACGGTGCTCATGAGCAGCACACCGAGGGCGAGCGCCGCGGCGAAGAGGATGCCGATCGCGGTGTCCTCCTTGAGCGCGCCGCGGCGCGAGAACAGACCGACCCCGACGGCGACGAGCACGGCGGCGACGAGCGCGCCCAGCAGGAGGTCGGCGCCGAGCAGGTACGCCACGGCGACGCCGGGCAGGATGGCGTGGGCGAGGGCGTCGCCCAGGAACGCCATCGCGCGGAGCACGACGAAGGTGCCGATGACCGAGCAGAGCACTCCGACGATCAGGGAGGCGGCCAGCGCCCGCTGCATGAACTCGAGCGCGAAGGGGTCGGTGAGCCAGGCGGTCATCGCGGGCCGGTGCGCCGGTCGTGGGTGTGCCGGTGCTCCTCGCCGTCCCCCACGTGACCGGGGCAGCACTGGTCGATCACGACCATGCCGTCGAGGAACAGCGCCTGGCCGCCGAACGCCTCCGTGAGGTGGTCAGGCGTGAAGACGTCGGGTGGCGCGCCGTACGCGATCAACCGCTTGTTGAGCAGGGCCACGAGCTCGAAGCGGCGCGCCGCCGTCTCCATGTCGTGGGTGCTGACGAGCACGGTGATGCTCCGCTCGCGCAGGCGCGCGAGGAGCGTCAGCAGGGCCTCCCGGGCGCTCACGTCCACGCCGGTGAACGGTTCGTCCAGCAGCAGGACATGCGGCTCCTGGGCGAGCGCCCTGGCCAGGAACACGCGCTGCTGCTGACCTCCGCTGAGCTCGCCGATGGCGCGCCGTTCGAGATCGGCGATGCCGAGCTCCTCCAGACAGCGCGCCACCACCTCGCGGTCGGCCTGCCGTGGCCGCCGCAGCCAGCCGAGGCGGCCGTAGCGGCCCATCATCACCACGTCGTGGACGGTGACGGGGAACCCCCAGTCGATCTCCTCCCGCTGCGGCACGTAGGCGATGGGGTCGGTCTGGCCGCCGGGCGGCCGGCCGTGCAGCAGGACCCGGCCGCTCTTCACCGGCAGGAGCCCGACCAGCGCCTTGAACAGGGTCGACTTGCCGGCGCCGTTGGGCCCGACGATCGCCACCTGCGCCCCGTGCGGCACGCTCATGGTGACGTCGGTCAGGGCGGGGCGCCCGTCGTAGCCGGCGCTGACGCCCTCCAGCGCGAGGTAGGCGGAGGCGGACGCGGCGCCGTTCACTCGAGTCCCCCGACGATGAGCCGGGTGTCGTAGCGCATCATGTCGATGTAGGTGGGTGCCTCGCCGTCCGGCCCGCTCAACGAATGGGTCCGCAGGCCGGTGACGACCCGGATACCCGTCTCGGCGGCGATCTGCCGCGCCAGTCGCGCGTTCTCGCCGAGTTCGACGAAGACGGCGCGGACCCCCTGGGAGCGGATCGCCCCCGCGAGCCCGGTGAGCTGCTTGGCCGTCGGGGACTCGTCGCCGGCCACGCTCGGGACGACGGCGCCGACGATGCGGAACCCGTAGCGGTCGGCGAAGTAGCCGTGGCTCAGGTGGTTCATCACCAGGAGGCGGTCCCGCGCGGGGAGACGGCGCACCCGGGCCTCGATCCAGGTGTCCAGCGCCCGCAGGCGTGTGATGTAGGCGGCGGCGTTGGCCCTGTAGGCGGCCTCTCCCCCGGGGTCGGCGGCGCTGAACGCGTCGCGGATGTTCTCCACGTAGGTGACGGTCAGCGTCGGGTCCAGCCAGAAGTGGGGGTCGTCCCCGCCCTCGCGCAGCGGTTCGCCCGGCTGCGGCCTCCGCGGGGCGAGGCCCTGCGACGCCGTCACGAAGACGGTCTCCGGCGCCGCCGCGCGCAGCGCGTCCTCGAGAGGTCCCTCGAGCCCCCCGCCGTTCAGGATGAACAGGTCGGACGAGTTCACCGTGGCCACGTCGCGCGGCGTGGGCTCGAACGCATGCAGGTCGGCGTCGGACGGCACCAGGGCGGTGACCGTGAAGCGGTCGCCGGCGACGTTCTGGGCGATGTCGGCGAGGAACGTCGCCGTGGTCGCCACCCGCAGGGCTCCGGTCGAGGCGTCGTCACCGGCCCGCCCGCACCCGGCCGTCGTCGCCCCGGCAAGCGCTGAGACGAGGAGGACGGCGGCGACGCACAGGACAGTGCGCGGCATCAGGGACGCCTCTTCGCGGACCGCCGGGCGGCGCAGCGGTCGCAGAGGCCGGTGAGCTGCAGGAAGTGGTCGGTGATCCGGTACCCGGTCTCGCGCGCCGCCGCCGCGGAGATGCGGCGCACGTCACAGGCCGTGAACTCGGCCACCCGCCCGCAGGCGCTGCAGACGACGGTGTGGGCGTGCGCCGCGCTCACGGGCATGAGCCCCTCGCAGTGGTCGGGTCCGTGGACACGGCGCAGGGCGCCGATCTCGTCGAGCACCTCGAGGGTGCGGTAGACGGTGGTCAGACCGAGCTCGGGACAGCGCTCGCGGGCGGCCTCGTACAGCTGAAGCGGGCTCAGGCTCGAGGGTGTGTCGGCGAGGGCCTCGAGCACGGCACGCCGCTGGCGCGTGAGCCGCAGTCCGCGGGCGGCGAGTTCGGCGGCGACGTGCTGCAGGTCAAGGGCCATGGGCGGGTCTTTCTGAAAGTGAAAACTACTTTCAACAAGAGTCCGGACCGTAGCACGCCGGAGACAGGGGAGCAAGCGGGCCGCCACGGGAGCGGCCGACGGTCCGGCCGGGCCGCGTCAGTGCTGGCGCGAGAACGGGCAGGCCGCGATGCAGATGCCGCAGATCGCGGCGCCGACCGTGGTGGAGCGCTCCATGTGCCGCCGGCAGGCGGTGGCGTCGAACAGGAGGTCGCGCGCCATGCCGGGCTGCCACTGTACGTCGCGGCCGCATCCGGCCGGGCACGCGTCGACGCAGGCGTGGCAGGCGCCGCATCCGCTCTCGACGACGGGCTCGCCGGGCTCCAGGTCGAGGTCGGTGAACACGGTGGCCAGGCGGACGGCCGGGCCGAACAGCGGTGAGACGAACAGGGCCGTCTTGCCGATCCAGCCCAGCCCGGCCGACGTCGCCGCCGTCTTGTGCGGGAAGGGCTTGCCGCCGTTGGTCGGCGCCGTGGCCGGCACGCGCTCAGCGGCGTGTCCGTGCGCCCGGAGGACCTCGACGAGGGTGGTGGTCGCGTCGTCGAGCGCCGCGTTGAGGCGCAGGTACTCCTCCAGGTAGGCGGGGGTGGGTCCGTCGTCGATCCCGCGCACGACCAGCGGGTCCAGGCGCATGAGCAGGGAGATCGCCGTGGGGAGCGAGGGGGCGAGCGGCAGCTGGGGGCGGTTGGCGGCGACGCCCCAGGCGTCGACCTCCTTGGTGCGGAGGATGTGTCCGACGGCGTGACGATCGAGAACGCGCAGCATGGGCCACTCCTGCGGCGGCGGGCCGGGCCGCCATGTGTTGCTCCTGCCCCGCGCCCATCCTCGCATCGCCGCTTCGTGACGGACAATAGCCGGACCAACGGATTCTCGCGCTTCACGTTGTCCGTCTTGGACACCGGAGCGGCCTGGATCGTGCGTGGAGCGGACGTTCGCCGTTTCACAAAGTACGTTTATTTTTGTACAATGGCGGCGAGAACGAAGACGGACCCGATGCGGGAGGAGGTGAGACCGTGGGACCAGTGCCCTTCAACAGGACGAGGGTGAAGCAGGAGGATCGCGACGGCAAGCGCCGCCGGTGATCGGGTGACCGATGGACGGATCGAGCGACACGCCGCATCCGGCACCGGTGACGGGCGGTCCCACGAGCCGGCTCCGCCCGCCCCGCCTCCGCCGCGCCCGACCCCGGTGACCCGGGTCCGCGCGGCGGCTGTCCCCTGAGCCCTGAGCGGCGTCCCGAGGCGACCACGGCGCGGCGGCGCGTCCGGACGACGGACCGCCG
>JAAYBE010000132.1 GCA_012719015.1 Actinomycetota bacterium | reverse complement strand
GCCGCCGTGCATGCGCGACAGGAGGCCGGCCTGTTCGAGCCGTTCGAGGTCGCGGCGGATGGTCATCTCGGAGACCCCGAGGGTGTCGCTGAGGGTCGAGACGCGGACGGCGCGGCGTTCCTCAAGGATCTCGACGATGCGCGCCCGCCGTTCGGCGGGGATCATCTCGTGGGAGTTCGATAGTGTGTCCGGCGGCATCCTGTCCCCTTGTCCCCTCGTGATCACTGTGCGCTGCTGCACAGTTCCGTGCACACCCGCGCACATTCTAGGCAGGAAGGAGGGTCGGTTCAAACGCCGGCGGCCCGCCGTGCACCGCAGTGCACGGCGGGCCGCCGGTCGTTCGCACACGCACGCCGGCGCGGCTGCGCCGGCCGGGGCGTCAGGCCAGGAGGGCCTTGGCGCGTGCGTACACCGCATCGGCGGTGAAGCCGAACTGCTCGAAGAGGACTCCGGCCGGCGCCGAGGCGCCGAAGTGGTCGACGCCGATCACCTGGCCGCCGTCGCCGGTCCAGCGCTCCCAGCCGAACGACACGCCGGCCTCGACGGCAAGGCGCGTACTGCAGGAGGGCGGCAGCACGCTCTCACGGTAGTCGGCGTCCTGCTGCTCGAAGAGCCGCATGGAGGCCATGTTGACGAGCCGCGAGCGCACGCCTTCGGACACGAGGCGCTCGTGCGCCTCCATCGCGAGGGCGACCTCGCTGCCGCTGGCCAGGAGGATGATGTCCGGGACGCCGCCGCCGGACGCATCGTGGAGGACGTACGCTCCACGTGCGACGCCGCTCGCCGGCGCGTACTTCTCACGGTCGATGGTGGGGAGGCCCTGGCGTGTGAGCATCAGGCCGACCGGCGCGTCGTCGGTCGTGAGAGCGATGCGCCAGGCCTCGACCGTCTCGTTGGCGTCGGCCGGACGGAGGTCGACGAAGCCGGGGGTGGCGCGCAGCATGGCGAGGTGCTCGACCGGTTGGTGCGTCGGGCCGTCCTCGCCGACGCCGATGCTGTCGTGCGTCAGCACGTAGACGACCGGCTGGCCCATGAGCGCCGCCAGGCGCATCGCCGGCCGCATGTAGTCGGTGAACACGAAGAAGGTGGCCACGTAGGGGCGGACACCGCCGTGGAGCGCGAGGCCCGTGCCCATCGCCGCCATGGCGTGCTCCCGCACGCCCCAGCGGACGTTGCGGCCCGCCGGGGTCGCCGGCTGCTGGTCGGCTTCGTCCTTGATCAGCGTGTTGTTCGACGGCGCCAGGTCCGCCGAGCCGCCCATGAGGGTGGGGAGGTGCGGCGCCACGGCGTTGATCACCTTGCCGGAGGCGGCGCGGGTGGCGAGCTTGTCCTCGGTGGTGAAGACGGGCAGGTCGGCGTCCCAGCCGTCGGGCAGGGTCCGGGCCCAGGCCGCATCCCAGGAGGCGGCGCGAGCGGCGTCGGCGGCGCGCCATGCCGCGTACTTCTCCGTCCACGCGGCGTGCGCCTCGGCCGCCCGCCTGCCGGCGGCGCGGAACGCCTCGCGCACGTCGTCGGGCACGAGGAACTCCGGCTCGAGCGGCCAGGAGCAGGCGTCCTTGGTGAGCTTGACCTCGTCGGCGCCCAAAGGAGCGCCATGTGCGGCCGCCTTGTCCTGCTTGCTCGGCGAGCCGTAGCCGATGTGCGTGCGGACGGCGATGAGGGAGGGCTTCTCGGTCTCGGCCTTGGCCGCCGTGATCGCCGCATCCACGGCGTCGACGTCGTTGCCGTCGGCCACGGTCAGGACGTGCCAGCCGTACGCCTCGAAGCGCTTGCCGACATCCTCGGTGAAGGCGAGATCGGTGGAGCCGTCGATGGTGATGTGGTTGTCGTCGTAGAGGACGATCAGCTTGCCGAGCCGCTGGTGGCCGGCGAACGAGGCGGCCTCGCCGCTGATGCCCTCCATCATGCAGCCGTCGCCGGCCAGCGCGTAGGTGTAGTGGTCCACGACGTCCGCGCCGTAGGTCGCGGCGAGGAAGCGCTCGGCGAGCGCCATGCCGACCGCGTTGGCGAACCCCTGACCCAGTGGGCCGGTGGTCGTCTCGACGCCGGGCGTGTGGCCGTGCTCGGGGTGGCCGGGCGTGCGGCTGCCCCATTGCCGGAACGACTTGAGATCGTCGAGGCTCAGGTCGTATCCGGTGAGGTGCAGCAGGGAGTACAGCAGCATGCTCGCGTGGCCGGCGGAGAGCACGAACCGGTCGCGGTCCGGCCACGCCGGGTCGGCCGGGTCGTAGCGCAGATGGCGGGTGAAGAGGGTGTAGGCCACCGCCGCCGCGCCCATCGGCATGCCGGGGTGGCCGGAGTTGGCCTTCTGGACGCCGTCGACGGCCAGGAAGCGGATGGTCTCGATACACCGCTGCTGGAGCGACGCGTCGCTCACGACTGTGCTCATGGTGGTCCTTTCACGAGGGCGTCAGGGCCGACAGCCTCCGCCCTCTCCGAAGAACGTGGCGAGAGCGGAGGCTGCGGACGGTCGTCAAACGGGCGCGGGTCGACTCAGAAGTACTCCTCGACGAACTTCATGAACCGCTCGCATTCCTCCGGTGTGCCCGGGGTGACGCGGAAGTAGCCGTCCCTGCCGTTGATCGGCTTGATCGTCTTGATGATGATCTGCTGCATGTCGTTGGCGGCCTGCACGATCTCGGTGCTGGTCTTGCCGGTGTGGGAGGCGTCGACGAGCATGTAGTTGCCGTGGGCCTCGTACGGCTTGCAGCCCTTGGCGGCGAGCGCGTCGGCGAACTTCTTCATCCACACGTTGTTGTACTCGACCTTCTCGTGCACCTCGCCGGTGTCGAGGATCGCCTCGCCCGCGGCGATCGCCATGAGGCTGAGGTTCCAGGGGAGGTACATGAGGTTGAAGGCGTCGACCACGGTCGGATGCCCGACGAGGTAGCCGAGTCGCACGCCCGCCAGGCCGAAGGCCTTGGAGAACGTGTGCGAGAGGAACACGTGCGGGTACTGCTTGACGAACTCGATCTTGGCCTCGACCTCGGGGTGGTAGTCGAGGTAGGCCTCGTCGATGCACAGCGGGATGCCGAGCTGGGCGAACCGGTGCAGGTCGGCGTCGTCGATGAAGATGCCGGTGGGGTTGTTCGGGTTGATGATCAGGATGAGCTTGGTCTTCTCGTTGACCGCCGCCAGCATGGCGTCGACGTCGTACTGCAGGTCCTCGTCGCGGAGCGGGATCTGCACCGTCTTGGCGTTGCAGTAGCCGGCCCTCGACGGGAACATCTCGAAGGTCGGGTTGGAGCAGAGGAACTCGTCGCCCGGCTGCAGGAAGATCCGCATCATCGCGTCGATGGTCTCGGACGAGCCGTTGGCCAGGGCGATGTTCTCGGCCGCCACACCGTGCAGCTTGCCGAGCTTCTCGCGCAGCCGGTAGGCCCGGTCCGGATAGCGGTGGCCCTTCTTCGCGATGTCGGTGATGGCCTCGACGACCGCGTCCGACGGCGGCAGCGGGTTCTCGTTGAGCATCATGCGGCCGAGCTCGGGGTGCGCCCAGGCCTTGTCGAGGATCGCGGTGTTGTATTCGGGCGACGACCACACGTACGGGTTGATCAGGTCCTTGATGTCCGTCATCGAGGTCTTCCTTTCGTCACTCGGCGTCTGGGGTCGTCAGGCCTTGCAGGCGCCCTTGAGGCAGCTGTCGGCGAACGCGACCATCTCGTTGGTCGCCTTCGAGAACGCCTCAGCCGTCCTCACGAGAGCGGGATGCGTGTTGTATTCCTCGCGGGTGTAGCCGTCCTCGTCGTAGGCGCGGGCGAAGTACGGCACCTTGAGCAGTTTCTCCATGACCTCCTCGGGCGCGTCCGCGTCGATGCGCTCCGGATCGAAGCGGATCTCGCCCGCGCGCGGGAAGTTGAGCAGCTGGTCGATGAGCGGCGGCGGGCAGGTGACGACGATGTCGGCCCCCGCCTTCTCCTCGAGGTGCCACAGATGCTGGACGCCGTCGACGGTCGGGCCGAGGCGCAGCGAGCAGCTGAGCATCTTGCTCTCGTAGCCGCGCTCCTTGACGGTGTGGTAGGCCTTCTTGAAGATCGCCAGCTCGGCGTGACGCACATCGGCCTCGGTGATCTCCACGCCGACCTCGGCGCCGGCCTCGCGCAGCCCGCCGAGGTCGCCGTAGCGGGCCTCCATGTGCGTGATGACCGAGCGCCACTTGCTGAGGTCGACGCCGTCGGCGCGCGCCTTCTCCAGTCCGCGCTTGACCGTCTTGGCGCAGTCGAGCAGCTGCGGGAGGATGAAGGTCAGGGTGTTGTTGGTGGCGATGCCGCGCGCCGTGAGCTCCTCGATCACGTCATAGCCCTGCGCCGTGCCGGGCACCTTGATCATCACGTTGGGGTTGATCTCATGGAGCTCCAGGGCCTGGGCCAGCATGGCGTCCTTGTCGAACGCACTGCGCGGGTCGACCTGGCCGGAGAGGTAGCCCTCCTTGTACCCGGAGGCCTCGAAGAGGGGGAGGAACATGTCCGAGCCCTGCTTGACGACCTGCTTGTACAGCTGCCAGAAGAGGCCCTCGGTGTCGAGGTCGGGGTTCTCCGCCAGGATCTCCTTGGCGGCCTCCTCCCAGCGCGGCGGGTCGTCCTGGATGGCCTGCAGCGAGAGCGGCGGGTTGGTGGTCACGCCGCGGAAGAGCTGACCCATGGGGTCGCCGGAGTCGTACATGCGGGCGAACTGGGCCTTGAGGACCGGCTTGTCGGCGTCGCTCGCCTTGGCCAGCAGCTTCGCGTACCAGTTCTCCAGGATGACCGGTGAGGAGTCCCACCAGATCTCCATGCCGGGACTGACCGCAACCAGGTCTTCCAAGAGATTCGGGTCCTTCATCGCTCCTCCTCAAGGGTCGGTTCCAGCGGTGCGTTAAAGTGAACAAGGATTCACTCAAGTGCACATTTTCGCTCCACGGCGCATGGTAGCGGAACGTCGGGTGCATGTCCAGCGATATCTGCGTCGGGGCGTGACGTCCGTTTCGAGCGTGTGTCGGCGGCGTCGGCGGAGCGGCCACGCGCGCGTGGGCGCGACAGGAACACGGCACGGGGACGGCCCGGCTCTCTACGGCCGTCCCCGGCCAAACGGGGGCCGTGTCTCCGGGCGCCTCCCCGCGCTCAGTAGTCGATCTCACCCGCTCTCGTCTTGCCCCGGAACGTCCTGTAGACGAGCGCGGTGTAGAAGAGCACCGCCGGGATGAACAGGAGAGCGAGGATGAGCATCACGAGCAGGGTGAGATGCCCCGAAGAGGCGTTCTCGACCGTGAGGCTGGTGCCGGCCGGGGTGTCGCGCGCCGGGATCATCTCGGGGAAGTTGCCGACCGCCGCGATGCCGGCCAGCCCGACGATCACGGCTGCCGAGCCGAGGAACGACCCGAGCTCGCCGCCCTCCCGATGCATCTGCACGACGGCGAGGACGGCACCTCCCGCGACGATCGCGAGGAAGAGCCAGCCGGCCGGCCGGCCGAACACGTTGTCGGAGGCGCGGGGAACGGCGCTCACGGTGGCGACGGACGTGGCCAGCGCGAGGGCCGCGAACGTCCAGAACGTCGCCCTGCGGTACCGGAGAGCGCGTCGGTGGAACGCGCCCTCCGACTTCAGCGCGATCCAGGCGGCGCCGTGCTG
>JAAYBE010000131.1 GCA_012719015.1 Actinomycetota bacterium | reverse complement strand
GTGCTCGTCGGCATCGACTCCAGCGGCGTCCACAGCAACGGCTTCAGCCTGATCCGGCATCTCCTCAAGGAGCACGCCATCGACCTCGGCAGCAACTTCATCGGCCAGGGCGGCGGCGTGGGCCTGTGCATCACGCCGGGAGAACGTCCCGGCCCGTGCCACGACCCGCGCTCGACGGTCGGCGACGTGCTGCTCACGCCGACCGCCATCTACAGCCCCGTGCTGCACGACCTCGGCCACGCCGGCGGCGTGCACGCGGCGGCGCACATCACCGGCGGCGGCTTCCCCGACAACCTCGGGCGTGCCGTGCCGGACGACCTCTCCGCCGCCGTCGACCTCGGGAGCTGGACGCCGAGCCCGCTGTTCGGCTGGCTCCACGGGCTCGGCGTGCCCCGCGCCGAGATGCTCCGGACCTTCAACTGCGGGCTCGGGATGGTCGTCGTCATGGATCCCGCCCACGTCGAGAAGAACCTCGCCGTCGTCGCGAAGGCCAGGCTCGTCGCGCGCGTGATCGGCGAGGTCGTCGCGCGCGACGGCGGCGACGCCGTCCTCTACCGCGGGGAGCTGCACGTATGAGGGCGGTCGACCTGATCGGCTGCGGCGCCCTCAATCTCGATGTGATCTACCGCCTGCCGCGCAGCTTCCCGCTGCGGGGCGAGCTCGGGCCGCCCGGCACCGAGCAGGTCATGGACGCCGCGCTGCGCGCGAGGGTCGACGCGGCGCTCGCCGACGCGGATCCTGTGCGGGCCGGCGGCGGCCAGGCGGCCAACACCGTCAACGCGCTGGCGCGGCTCGGCTACGCGACCGCGATGATCGGCCGCGTCGGCGCCGACGAGGACGGACGCTTCGTGCTCGACGAGCTGTCGCCCGCCGACGCCCGTCTCGTCCACCGCGAGGGCGAGACCGGCCGCGTCTACGTGCTGCTCGACGAGGACGGCGAGCGGCGCAACCTCGTCTGGCCGGCGGCCAACGACGCGTTCGCGCCGTCCGACCTGCCGCGGCGGCTCCCGCGCAGCCGCCACGCGCTCTTCACGAGCTTCGCCGGCGACGGGCCGCTCGAGGCGCAACTGGCGCTGCTCGAGCGGCTCCCCGCCGACGTCGACGTCTCGTTCGACCCGGGGGAGATCTACGCGCGCAAGGGCGTCAAGCGCTTCCTGCCCATCCTGGACCGCTGTGCGTACCTCTTCTCCACCGTGACGGAGCTGGAGATGATGTGCGGGCTCTCGCTCCCGGAGTCGCTCGCGTTCCTCCTCAACGCCGGGGTCGGTCTCGTGATCGTCAAGATGGGCAGCCGGGGGGCGCGTCTCGTCGGCCGCCGCGTCGACCTCTACGTGCCGCCGCTGCCGGCGGAGGTGGTGGACGTCACCGGCGCCGGGGACCTCTTCGCGGCCGGCTTCATCGCCGCCATGATCGAACAGACGGGCCTCGAGAGCGCCGGGCGGCTCGCCGCCTGGGCGGCGAGCCGCGGCATCTCCGGGCTCGGGCGGAGCGCGTATCCGGATGCGGCCGCGTGGCGCGAACGGCTCGGCGAGGAGCGCGGCGAGCCCGCCGACGACGCCGGGCCCGAAGGCCGCTGGTGAGGACGGGCGCGTGAGGATCGGCTGGCTCTCGACGGGCCGCGACCAGGCGGCCGACAACCTGCTGTCGGACGTCGTCGCGCGCGC
>JAAYBE010000130.1 GCA_012719015.1 Actinomycetota bacterium | reverse complement strand
GTCCCGAAGAGGTCGTTGCCCTCGTTGATGTTGCCGGCCAGCGTGACGACCTTCTCGTGCGGGGCGCGGGCGCGGGCGGCGAGCACCGCGACCACGGGCCTTCCGTAGATGAAGGGGTCGTTCATCACGTTCCAGCCGGCGTCGAGGCCGACGAACGTGGTGCCGAGCCGGTCCTCCACAGTCACGACCTCGGCGAGCAGGACGCCGGAGAGGTTCGTGAGGAACTCGCCCGGCTCCACGCCGATGTCCAGGTCGAGATGGCCGAAGTGCGCCGCCAGGATCTCCGCGTAGACCGCCAGGTCCAGCGCGGATTCGTCGGGGAGCAGCGGCGTGCCGAGTCCGCCGCCGGCGTTGATCTCGACGAGCGGACAGCCAGCCTCGAGCAGGCGCTCCGCCATGCGCGCCACCGGCACGAGGGCGGCGTCGTAGGCGGGGAGCTCCTCGCCGAGGATGCCGTTGGCGAGGTGCACGTGGACGGTGTCGACGACGAGGCCGTGACGGCGCGCGGCCGCCACCGCCTCGTCGAGGTCCTCCTCGTAGATCCCGAACTTGGTGGGTCCGCCGCCGCTGTAGAGGCTCTCGGAACGCCCACGCATGACGCCGGCGCGCGGGTTCAGCCGCAGGCCCATCCGGCGTCCGGGACACCGGCGCCCGAAGCGCTCGATCTGCGTCAGGAGGTCGACGTTCACGTGCACTCCCGTGGGCGCGATCACGTCGAGGTCCCGCTCCGAGAGGTTGGTGCCCGTGTAGCTGATCTCCGTCGGCGTGAACCCGTTGTCCAGCGCATGACGCAACTCGGCCGGAGAACAGACGTCGACGCCGACGGCGTCCGGTGAACCGGGCGGCGCCAGCGTGCGCAGCGCCGCGAGGACCTCCGGCGCATGCAGCGCCTTGAGCGCGAAGCGCACGCGGGGACGCAGGCCGGCGCCGGCCAGTGCGTCGCGCAGTGCGCGGGCCTGCTCGGTGACGCTGGTGACGTCGAAGACGTAGAGGGGCGTGCCGTGTCGACGGGCCAGCTCCTCGGCGTCGCGTCCCGCGACCGTCAGGCGCTGGCCCGCCCTGCGCACGCCTTCGTGCTCCCAGGGGAGCTGTCCGGGCGCAGGGATCATGACCGCACCCTACATGCTCCCGGCGACGCGTGCCAGACGCGGCGCCGGCGGTCGCCACCCCGAGGCGGAGGCTCCGAGTCGAACGCCGCCTCCCGCGCGCGTCCTCGCGGCCCGCCGTCGGCTTGCCTTCGCCGTCCCCGCGAGGAAGACTCGCGGTCGCGTGGGGTGAGCTCGAGGATGAAGGAGGGGCCGCGTGCGTTCGGGAGCCGATCTGGCCGTATGGATCATGGCGGGTGCGGGCGTCCTGTTCACGCTCGGCTCCGTCGCCACGTGGGCGGCAGGCCGCCGCGCCGGAGCTGTCGCGCTGGCCGTCGTCGCCGGCGTGGACTTCGCCTTCGCCATCTCGCTGCTCACGCGCTAGGATGGCGCGACCGCCACACGGCGGGTCGATCAGGGGAGTACGATGGGGCCGTTCGAAGAAGACGAGTCACGGCCGGAGGATGAGGGCTCGGCGCCGGGATCGGCCGGAGTCTCGTCTCGCTCCCCGAGGTCCGATGTCGGCTGGCTCCGTCGGCTCGGCGTCGCCAGCTGGTACCTGATCGGCATCGTCCTCGTCCTGCTCGGGCTCGCGTACGCACTGCATCAGCTCGCGACTTTGGTGGTGCCGACGCTGTTCGCAGTCCTGCTGGGCGCGACCTTTCTGCCGGTGGTCGACTGGCTCGAGGACCACCGTGTGGGTCGCGCCTGGGGCGCGCTTCTCGTCTCGGTCGGCATCGTCATCGGGGCGGGGGCGCTGGCCGCGCTCATGACCGTGGGGGTCGTCCATCAGTGGTCCACGATCGAGGGTCAGATCCAGGACGCCGTGGACTGGATCAACAAGACGCTCGCCGACCTGAGGATCGACCCCGACCTGATCAACTCCGCCAAGAGGACCCTCACCGGCAGCGCCGGCAGCTGGGCCAAGGGCATCTTCGGCGGTGCGCTCCAGGGCATCAGCTCGCTGGCCACCTTCGCCTTCGGGGCCTTCATCGGCCTCAACATCCTCGTGTACGTGCTCGTCGGCGGACGTGAGATCGGCCGCTGGACGTCCCGGCATCTGGGGCCGGTGCCGCCCCAGGTCGGCTACGCGATCCTCGCCAACAGCGCCCGCTTCCTGCGCGGCTACGTCTGGGGCAGCACGCTGATC
Source organism: Actinomycetota bacterium (assembly GCA_012719015.1). Lineage (GTDB taxonomy): Bacteria > Actinomycetota > Thermoleophilia > UBA2241 > UBA2241 > CAIXSE01. Next base: position 7,102 of record JAAYBE010000130.1, on the reverse strand, counting down.
GGGTTGTTCAACGGCGCGGTGGTCGCAGTGGGAGGGCTGATCATCGGCGTCCCGCTCGCGTTCACCATCTTCGTGGTCCAGTGGCTGACCAACTACATCCCCATGTTCGGAGCGTTCATCGGCGGGGCGTTCGCAGTGCTCATCGCACTGGGGACGGGCGGCGTGAAGGACGCGATCTGGATGCTCGTCTTCGTGCTGGTCGCCAACGGCCCGCTGCAGACGGTGGTCGCGCAGTTCGCGCTGGGCGCGTCGCTGAAGCTCAGCGGCCTGGTGGTGCTGTTCGCCACGACCGCCGGGGCGATCCTGGCCGGTGCGCTCGGCGGCATCTTCGCGGCGCCGCTCGTCAAGATCGGTCTGGACGCCTACCGCCAGCTGCACGCCGCCGGTCTCTTCGCGGACGGCGGCGCCGGCGTCGGAGGGGCGGGGCCGGCGGGGTCCGATGCGGATCTGTCGCCGGCGAGTCCGGGGGTCGCCGGCGGCGACGGGCCTGTCTGACGCCGGCGCGCGGTCCGCCGCCTCTCGTGGGTCACGCGCCGTCGGTGCGGACCACGGGCGATCGCGGCCCGCGCCGCGTCACCGGCCCGTCGAGCCTCCGCCGTCGAGCCACTGCCGCAGGGCGGCCTCGACCGGCTCCCGGCCGGCGTCGACGCGGGCGTCGAACCGTCGTGGCCGCTCGCGCACGGCGCGCAGCTGTGGCGGCACGCCCACGCCGGGCGCGAGGTCCACGACCCTGTCGAGCAGCCCGAGATCGTCGACCACGCCCGGCACCGGCTCCCCGGCCGGCACGCCGGTGAGGCCGCGGACCACGTCGGCGGCGAACTTGCTCCAGTGGGCGGTGGCGGCGATGAGCACCGGTGTCCCGTCGCCGAGCCGCTCCGCGACCTCCCAGGCGACGGCGGTGTGGGGATCGAGCAGGTAACCCCGCTCGCGCTGCACGCGGCCGATCACCCGCAGGCAGGTGTCGTCGTCCACCCAGCCGGGCGCGAACGACGTCCGCAGGGCGGCGTGCGTCCCGGGGTCCACCTCGAAACGGCCGGTCGTCGCGAGCCCGGTCATCCATCGTGCCACGCGCGCCGCGTCGCCCGTCAGCTCGAACAGCAGCCGCTCCAGATTGGAGGAGATGAGGATGTCCATCGAGGGCGACGGTGTCTTGACGAGCGGGCGGGCGGCGATGTCGTAGACCCCGCTCGAGAGGAAGTCGTAGAGCACGTGGTTGCTGTTGCTGGCGCAGAGCAGACGACGGACGGGAGCCCCCATGTCACGGGCGTACCATGCGGCCAGGATGTTGCCGAAGTTGCCGGTGGGCACGCACACGTCGATGGCGTCGCCGGGAGCGACGGCGCCATGAGCGACGAGGTCGGCGTACGCGCTCAGGTAGTACACGACCTGCGGGAGCAGGCGGCCCCAGTTGATGGAGTTGGCCGAGCTGAGCGCCAGGCCGTGGCGCTCAGCCAGTTCCGCGGCGAACGCCGGGTCGTCGAAGACCGCTTTGACCGAGCTCTGGCAGTCGTCGAAGTCGCCGCCGAGACGGAACACCGTGAGGTTGTCGCCCGGCTGGGTGACCATCTGCAGCTCCTGCAGCGCCGAGACCCCCGCGTCCGGGTAGAAGACGCAGATGCGCGTGTGGGCGCGGTCCGCGTAACCGTTGAGCGCCGCCACGCCCGTGTCGCCGCTGGTCGCCACCAGGATGAGGTAGTCGAGCTCCGTCGTGCCCCTGGCGTGCGCCTGTTCCAGCGCCTCGCTGAAGTAGAGCGGCATGCACTGCAGCGCCATATCTTTGAAGGCGAGCGTCGGCCCGTGCCACAGCTCGAGCACGTGCCGCCCCGGGGCGACCTCGCGCACCGGGGCCACCTCCGGATGGTCGAAGCCCGGGCCGTAGGCGCGCGCCGTGATCGCGCGCGTCGTCGACGGCTCCACGTCGAGGCCGAACGCCTCGTAGACCGCAGCCGCGCGCCTGTGGTACGGCAGGTCCGCCAGGGCGACGATCTGCGCGACGGTGAACGCGGGAAGACGCTCCGGGACGAACAGGCCGCCCCCGGGGGCGATCCCGGCGAGGACGGCCTCGGTGAAGGTGCAGGGCTCCTCAGTCGCGCCGCGGGTGTCCCGATAGCGGATCATGGCTTCGGGATTCTACAGGACCACGGTCCCCCGGCGCGCCGCGGCATCCCCGCCGAGCCGTGCCGGCACGGTCAGCGAGGCGGGTCTGTCCGGAATCTCAGTCCGCCGCTCCGGGATCGCCGGCGTCGGCTCCGGCCCGTGCGTCGGGCGGCGTCACGGTGATCCTCAAGGGGTCCACTCCGGCGGCGGCCAGCGCCCGCGCCGACGTCCGGGACGGGACGGACAACCCGTCGAGCCGGCGATAGAACCACAGGCGGAGGCGGCGCTGCAGTCGCGCGCCGATATCGGCGGGTCGGCACGACGGCCGCAGGTCCCCGGCCTGCACGACGCCCGTCAGCGGCAGGTGCAGCAGCCGGGCCGCGGCGAGGGCCACCAGGCCCTGCCCCGCCGTCGAGTCCGTGTGCACGGCCGTGAACCCCTCCTCCTCGAGGTAGTCCACGATCTCGACCAGCGGCGGCACGACCCAGCGCGGGCCGTCGCCGTCCGGCGACGGCCGCCAGGCGAGCGCGCGGAAGTCCACGGCGTGATCCGGGACGGGCTCGCCGTCCACCGAGCAGGTGATCAGCGTCGCGTCCCTGTCGTCCACCCTGGCAGCCTCGCCTGGTGGCAGGGCGCAGGTCGCGCCAGGGCCCACCGCGGACGGTGCCGCGGCGCACAGCACTGCGATCTTCTCGCGGCGGTCGCCGTGCTCCCCGAGGAAGTGGGTGCGGAGCGTCTCGAGGAGCGCCCGGTCGCGGCTCTGGAAGCTCCAGGCGAAGTAATAGGGGATCTCCAGGAAGGCGACCATGCCCACGGCGGAGAGGCTCTGCACGCGTTGTCTGAACGTCTGGCGTACGGTGGGGTCGAGCAGCGCTGTGAGGTGCATGCCCATCACCTCGTCGGCGAGCCGCTGCGCCACCACGAACAGGCGGCGGTTCAGCTCCGTGACGTCCACGGCGTTGATGCCGCGAGGGTCGGCCACGAGGCTGCCGATCTCGCACTCGAGGAGGCTCTCCCAGCGCGGACCCCGGGGGTCGCCGGCGCGGTACAGCCCCGGGGCGACGCTGCGCACTCCGCGCAACGTCTTCTCCAGGACGGGGACGTCGCGGCCGATGCGTCCGAAGCCTCTGCGCAGCAGCCGGAGGCCGCGTTTTTCGTCCTCGCGTCCGTCCAGCCGAAGCAGGTCGCGGATCTTCCAGAACGAGGCGGAGTAGATGCTGTGGGCGAGCAGGCGGGCGTCGCCGTCGGCGCCGGCGGGCTCGCAGTCGCCGGCGGCGACCGCCCGCAGGAAGCCCTCCGGCGTGCCGTCGCCGCCCGCCGTCGTGTAGGCGCTCGCCGCGAAGAGGCCGCTGTGGTCGTCGGAGCCGCCGGTGAGCGCCTTGCACCATGGGGTCTCTCCGTACGGCTCGATGCCGCGGCGCTCCGCCATGGCCTCGAGCTGCTCGCGCGTGAGCCGGCCGGCGACGGCCCGCAGCAGGCCGTTGCTGAGACCGGTGCGCGCGCCGTTGCGTCCCTCCAGCACGTTGAACAGCAGCAGCATGCGCTCCACCGAGGCCGGCGTCAGCCTGCCGCTCATGTCGAACAGAGGATGGGCGAGGTAGTGCGTCACGCCCGCCCGACGCAACAGGGCCACCAGGTCGTACACGTTCGCTCTCGCCTGGTCGGCGGCGGCGAACGTCGTCTCGTCGATCCCGAGCGCGACCACGTGCACGCGCACACCGTCCTCGGGGAACCAGCTGTCGAACTCGGTGCTCAGGAACGTGCCCGGGAGGTGGGCGATGGCCAGGGATCCGGCCAGGGTGTTGTGGTCGGTGATGGTGACGAGGTCCATGCCGCGGGCGCGCTCGGCACGGTAGAGCTCCACGGGGTCGGTGAACGACTCCGTGCTGCGCAGAGCCCGCATGCGCGCGCTGCCGGAGACGGCGGAGTGTCGCGAGTGGACGTGGAGGTCGACCTTCGTCGGCGGCATCAGCGCCTCGCTCTCTCGCCCCGGTGGGGCGAGGCGCCGCCGCCCGGTGGGTCCCGCTGCGGGGCACGAGGCGCGCCGTCGGCGATGAGGCGGGCGGCCTCGTCGGTCACGAAAGCGGGCCAGGACGCCGGGCGGCCGTGCTCCAGCGCGACGACCGCGTCGGCTTCGTCGGTCAGCTCCCCGATGTCCGTCGCGGGCATATCGGCGGTCGCCAGCGCCGCCCGAAGCTCCGGGGCGGCGGTGGGGTCGCAGCAGATCAGCAGACTGCCCGAGGCGATGAGGCCCAGCGGGTCGGCGTCCAGCAGATCGCAGACCCTGCGGGTGGCGGCGGAGACCGGGATGCGCTCGCGATGCACGAGGACGCCGCGTCCGGTGGCCGCGGCGAGCTCGCGCAGGGCCGTGGCGAGGCCGCCCTCGGTCACGTCGTGCATGGCGTGTACGCCTGAGAAGCGTCGGGCGATCCGCGCCTCCTCCGACACGCTCGTCTCGTGCGCCAGGGCCCGGCAGGCATCCAGCTCGTCCGGGCTCATGCCCAGGGCGCGGAGCCGCTCGCCGAGCTCGTCGGCGAGCAGGGCCGTGCCCTCCATGGCCAGTCGTTTGGTGAGCAGCACCCTGTCGCCCGGGCGCGCCGAGCGTTTGTCCTTGAGCTCGTCGCGGCTGACCGTGCCGAACGCGGCGAGAGAGAGCACGGGCCGCGTCACGGCGTCCGTGAGTTCGGTGTGCCCTCCGACGAGCGTGACGCCGGCGTGACCGGCCGCGTCGGCCAGCTCGCCGAGCACGCTCAAGGCCTGCGACGGCGTCGTCTCCGGCGGCAGCAGCACGGTCGCCAGCAGCCAGCGCGGGTCGGCGCCGGCGGCGGCGAGGTCGTTGGTGTTGACGAGCACCGCAGCCGCACCCGGCCGGCTTCCGCCGAGCGTGATCGGGTCGCCGTGGGCGACCAGCAACTCGGCGTGCCGCAGTTCGACGGCGGCCACGTCCTCGCCGATCGCGGGCGGCACCACCACGGCCTCGTCCCCGCCGGCCAGGCCGTCCAGGAACCCGGCCAGCAGGTCGTTGGGCAGCTTGCCCTGCGGGAGCGGGAGCCCGAGGCGCACCACGTCCCGGAGGTCGGGCAGGCGACCGACGACGAAGTCGCAGTCGTCGGCGTCGGGCTCGTCGGCCTCGCCGCCGTCGACGGCGCCGTGATTGGCGAGGTAGGCCGTCACGGCGCCGGCCGCCCGCCCGGCCCGCATATCGAGCAGGAAGTCGCCGACCACCAGCACCTCCTGCGGCGCCACTCGCATGATCGCGGCGGCGTACAGCACGCCGTCCGGCGCCGGCTTGGGCGCGAGAGCGTCGTCGTCGCGGGTCACGACGACGTCGAGATCCGTCGCCGAGAGGTCGCCGAAGCGTCGCAGGGCACGCTCGACCGCGGGCCGCCCGTTGCGTGTCAGCACGCCGACCTTGAGCCCCTCGGCACGCAGCCACCGCACGAGCTCCTCGGCGCCTTCGTTGGGAGTCGAGGCGTCGGCGGCGGCGAGCTCGAACGCCTCGAGGGTCCGGGTGGCCGCAGCGCGTTCCTCGCCCTCCGGCAACGCCAGGATCCACTCGAGCACGAACTCGTCCGGCGGGCAGCCGACGGCACGTTTCACGGCGCCGAAGTCGAGCGCGCCGGGGTGGGTCAGGGTGCCGTCGAAGTCGAAGAGCACGGCACGCAGCCGGAACGGCGGCACGTCCGTCACAGCCGCCTCGCCCTCGTCGCGGTCGCGCATCAGAACCTCATCGGGGGCCGTCCCGCACCGCCTAGTCCGCGAAAGCCTTGAGGCACACGTTCGTCCTGGGCAGGCTGAGCGTCAGGTCCTTGAGCCTCCAGCGCTTGGCGCCCACGTAGCTCTGCCCTCTCGAGGCGCCCGTGGCGGCGAAGACGACCCTGGAGTTGCCGAGGGGGATCCTCCTGCCGCGCTCGACGGCCAGCGGGTACGAACCGTCCGGTGAGGCCAGCCTGATCGCGACGACGAACTTCCTGCCCTTGACGACTTTGAGCGGCGTGCGCAGCCGCACGGTCGTGTACCCCGGCAGGGCTGAGACGCCCTTCGCGCGGCGGGTGAGCTGTTTGAGACTGGGGCCCGCCCACACCTCGTACGGCGTGTCCGACGAGAGCGTGTAGAAGCCTACTGCCCTGATCGGTCGCCGCGACGCCGCCGTGAAGCGGTTGGCCGCCCAGACCGGGCCGCCGTCCGGATAGCCGACCCGCCCGGTCACGCCCAGCTTGTCGTGTCCGTAGTTGCGGGAGTAGTCGCCGATGTCGGCGACGGCGGCGTAGGAGGTGCAACCGCCCCAGGTGCCCAGCCCCATGTCCCGTGCGAACGCCGCGTCGTAGTACGACACCCAGAGATAACCGTCCGAGCCCCAGTCGGCGCCCCAGCTGTTCCGCACCAGGAACGCGCCCGGAGCCGGCGGAGGGCCGTATATGCCCTGGAACCGCTCCGCCGGATAGGCGTCGTCCCAGCCGACCACCGCGACGCCGTGGTTCTCCTCCCGCTCCTCCGGCAGGTAGTGCGTCGAGTGCGTGCCCTCGTCGTCGACGGCGGTGTCGAAGGCCGCGTCGTCCCAGCACATCCCCACGCTCAGGGCGCCGTTCTCCATGACCAGCCCTTTGACGAGGTCGTTGTCCAGGGACGAGCGGCGGCCGGGGATCATGACGACGCCCTGGACGTGCCGGACCGTCTTGCCCCGCTTCGGCGTGGGGGCGCGGTAACGCCCGTAGGGGTCGTCGGTCTCCCGCACGGGACCCGCCCAGCGGGCGAAGTACGCGACCGCCATGAAGTCGTAGCCGCCCCACGCGTAGCGCTGCGTCCTGGTCGACCAGAAGCCGCTACGCCTGACGAGGTCGTTCTCGCTCAGGTCGGTCGACCGGCCCTGCCTCTTCAGGATCGCCGATTCCAGCGCCGCGACGTTGGCGAACGCCCAGCAGGTGGCGTCAGCGCCCTGGTCCTTGACGGGGCGCGTCACCAGGCCGGCCTCGACGAGGCTGTAGCGCGCCGGGAGCATGGCACG
>JAAYBE010000129.1 GCA_012719015.1 Actinomycetota bacterium | reverse complement strand
CGGGTCGCCGACCGCGTGCTCCTCTGCGACCCGGACGCCGCGCGCGCGCTCGGGGAGCTCGCGCGAAGCCGCCCCGTCGAGGTCCTGCTGACGGTGGACCTCGGCGACCGTCGCGAGGGCGTCCTGCCCGACCTCGCCCCTACCGTCGCCGCCGAGCTCACCGGCCTGGCCGGCGTGGACCTGGTCGGCATCGCGGTCAACTTCGCCTGCCTCTCAGGCCAGTTGCCGTCGCGGGCCCTGTTCCGCCAGGCCGAGGACATCCTGGCGGAGGTCGCCGGCCACTGCGTCGCCGGACCTCTCCTCAGCCTCGGCGGCACGTGCGTGCTGCAGCACCTGGACGGCTACGTGCCGCGTTTCGCGACCGAGGTCAGGTCCGGCGGAGGGCCGATCTACGGTTACGACTTCGTCGGCGACCGCGGCCTCGCCGGCCTGCGCCGCACCGACCCGGTGCTCACGGCCGCCGTGCTCGAGTGCTTCCGCAAACCGCCGGCCCCCACCGGCGCCGCGGGTCTCGACGCCTTCGGTCACGTGCCGGAGGTCCGCCTGCCGCGGGAGGACGCCTGGTACGCCCTGCTGGCTGTGGGCCGACGCGACATCGAGCCGGCCGGCATGCGCCCGCTCCTCCCCGGCGCCTCTCTCGCCGGCGCGACCAGCGATGTGAGCGTGCTCATCGCTCCGGAGCGCCTGCACCCCGGCGACGAAGTGCGGTTCGCCCTCCATTACGACGCGCTCGTGCGCGCCGTCACCTCGCCGTTCGTCACCGTCGAGTGCGCACCGGACGGCGATCCACCCGTGCCCCGTGACGTCCCGAAGGGAGGCGCCCCATGAGACACGCCGACGCCCGCCGCGTGAAGGAGCGGCGGCCGCTCGAGATCGTGAGCCCTGCCGACGTGGAGCGCATCCACACGGGGGCGCTCGACGTGCTCGCCGAGACCGGGGCGATGTTCCACTCCGACCGCGCCCTCGACGTGCTGCAGGCGCACGGCGCCGCCGTGGACCGTGAGACGACCGTGGCCCGCATCCCGGCGGACCTGGTGGAGCGGGCCCTCTCCACCGTACCCGGCTCCTTCACCCTGGGCGGCCGCGAGAGGGCCTACGACCTGCCGCTGGACGGCGAGCACGTCTACCTCGCGTCGGACGGCTGCGCCACCCTGGTGCGCGAGCCGGACGGCGCCGTCCGCGCCAGCGTCAAACAGGACGTCTACGATGCCGCCCGCGTGGTCGACGGCCTCGACAACCTCTCCGCCACCTCGGCGCTCGTGTCGGCGCAGGACACGCCCGAGGAGAGCCGCGTGCTGCACGAGTTCGACGCATGCATGCGCGCCTCGCGCAAGCACAGCATCGTGGTCAGCATGAAGGACGCCGCCGAGGCCCGCGCCCTCCTGCGCATGGCGGAGGCCGTCGCCGGCGGCTCCGCCGAGCTGAGCGCCTGCCCGGTCTTCTCCGCCATCCTCTGCACCGTCAGCCCGCTCCACATGGAGAGGTCCGGGATGGAGCTGGCGTTCGAGCTGGCCGAAGCCGGCATCCCGCTGCTCCTCTACCCCATGCCCATCCTCGGAGCGACGAGCCCCGTCACGCCGGCCGGTGCGGCCGTGGTGGGCGCCGCGGAGATCCTCGCCGCCGTCACCGCCATCCAGCTCGCCTGCCCCGGCGCCAGGCTCGTCCACGCCGGCGGACCCACGGCGCTCTACATGCGTACCGGCTCGTACTTCGCCAACGTCCCCGAGGCCCTGCTGCTCCGCGCCCTGCAGAGCCAGATGGCGCGCCGCTGGGGCCTGCCGGCGGGGCTCGGCTGGGGCGGGACCAAAGCCAAGCGGCCCGACGCCCAGAGCGCCTACGAGAACACGCTCGGCCTGGTGCTGGGGCTGGCGGCCGGTGCGGGCCTCGTCTTCGGCGCCGGCCTCCTGGACAGCGTGCAGCAGATGAGCCTCGAGGAACTCGTCATCGCCGACGAGACGTTCGGCATGATCACGCGCCTGCTGCGCGGCGTCAGTGTGGACCCCGAGACCCTGGCGGTGGACCTCATCACGAAGCTCGGCTTCCGTGGCGACTACCTCTTCGAGCGGCACACGCGCGCTCACGTCCGCGAGCTGTGGAGGGCCAGGCTCGGCGAAGACGGCACGTACGAGAGCTGGACGGCCGCGGGGTGTCCACGGCTGGAGAACAAGGCGCGCGCCGTCGCCGCCGGGATCCTCGCCTCCCCCCCGCCCGAGTTCCCCGAGGCGCTCGGGCGCGAGTTCGACGACATCATCGCTGCGGTCGAGTCCGGCCGCTTCTGACCCACGAGGAGACCCCTGATGGCATACGCAGACAAGTGCTTCGTCGGCCGGCGCGTCAAGCTCGGCCTGCTCGACGAGGAGGACGTCCGGCAGATCCACGCGGCGACGCTGGACGTGATCGAGAACGTCGGCGTGAGGTTCCATTCACAGAGGGCGCTCGACATCCTCGAGGAGCACGGCGCCGCCGTGGACCGCGAGAGCACGGTGGCGAAGATCCCGGCCGAGGTCGTCGAGCGCGCGATGAGCACGGCGCCGAGCACGTACACCCTGGGCGCCCGCGACCCCGAGTACGACCTGCCGCTCGACGGGGAGCACGTCTACATCAGCTCCGACGGCTGCGGCGTCTTCACCCGCGACGCCGGCACCGGCGAGGTCCGGAGCTCCGTCAAGCAGGACCTCGCCGACTGCGCGAGGGTCGTGCAGGCGCTCGACAACGTGAGCGCCACGAGCGCCGTGGTCAGCGCCCAGGACTGTCCACCCGAGACCCGCGTCCTGCACGAGTTCGACGCCTGCGTGCGTGCCTCCACGAAGCACACCATCGTGGTGAGCATCAAGGAGGACCGGGAGGCGCGGGGCCTGCTCCGCATGGCGGAGGCGATGGCCGGCGGCAAGGAAGAGCTCCGGCGCCGGCCCATGTTCACGACCATCATCTGCACCGTGAGCCCGCTGCACCAGGAGCGGTACGGCATGGACCTCGCGCTCACCCTCGCCGAGGCCGGCATCCCGGTGAGCTTCTACCCCATGCCGATCCTCGGCGCCACGGGTCCGGTCACCATCGCAGGTTCCGCCGTGGTCACCAACGCCGAGTTCCTCAGCGGCGCCGTGCTCGTCCAGCTCGCCCATCCGGGAGCGCCGGTGATGCACGGCGGCGGCCCCACGGCGATGGTCATGAGCAGCGGCGCCTACGCGAGCAACTCGCCGGAGGCCCTGCTCCTGCGCGCCTGCCAGGGTCACATGGCCGACTTCTACGGCGTCCCCGCGTGGTACGGCGCCGGCGCCACCACGGCCAAGGAGCCCGGCATCCAGAGCGCCTACGAGAACGCGCTCGCGATGTTCATGGCCTACACCGCCGGCGCCGACGTCACCTTCGGCACCGGCCTGCTCGACGGCTCGCGCATCCTCTGCCTCGAGAACATGGTCGTGGACGACGAGGTCATCGGCATGGTCAAGCGTTTGTTGGCCGGCATCGAGGTCACCGACGAGACGCTGGCCGTCGACCTGATCAAGAAGATGGGCTTCAACGGCAACTACCTGTTCGACCGGCATACGCGGGCGCACGTACGCGAGCTGTGGCAGGCGCGCCTCGGCGAGACCGGCAACTTCGACAGCTGGAGAGAGGCGGGCGCCAGGAGCACGACCGAGAAGGCGCAGGAGAAGGTGGCCGAGATCCTCGCCGCCCCGGCCCCCGAGTTCCCCGCCGACCTCGGCGCCGAGTTCGACGCCGTGATCGCGGCGGCGGCCCGGGAGTCCACGGAGGCCTGACCGCCGGACCGGGCGGTCGTCCGTACGGTCTCCACCGGCCGACCGCACGTGCGGTAGCATGGGGGACGCCGGCGCGAGCGCGCCGGCGGGGTGTCGTCGACCGTGGGAGCCGTGAGTGGGAGCCAGGAAGCCCCCCGCGTCCGGACAGAGCAAAGACACGGACAAGCTGATCCGCCGGCTCTCGCTGGTCGCGCTCCTGCTGTCACGCCGCGGCCAACCCGTGAGCGTGGCCGAGATCCGTGGCCGGGTGGAGGGCTACCCGACCATGAGCGAGGACGCCTTCAAGCGGCGTTTCTACGAGGACCGCGCCGAGCTCAAGGAGCTCGGCATCGCGATCCGCGCGCACGAGGACCCCTTCTCCGAGACGTCCTCTGAGCTCTACAGCCTCCCGGCCGACGCGTACTACCTCGAGCCGGTCGCACTGGACGGCGACGAGGTGACGGCGCTGGCGGCCTGCCTCGCCGTCCTCGAGGACCGCTTCGCCTACTCGCAGCCGCTCCGTCTGGCGCTGCTCAGCCTCGCCCAGGGCCGCCCCGAGCTCCTCAGCGACGCCGAGTCGCCGCCGCTCACCGTCGGACCGGAGGCGCACGAGCCGGCGACCGCCCTGCCGAAGCTCCAGGCGGCGGTCGCCCAGCGCAAAACCGTCACGTTCACCTATTACGCCATCACCCGTGATGCGGAGACCGAGCGGACCGTCGACCCGTACGGGCTGCAGCTGGTGGCCGGTGAGTGGTACCTGATCGGCTGGTGCCATCTGCGCCGTGCCCTGCGCACGTTCCGGCTCTCGCGCATCCGCTCCGCCGTCAAGTACCACACGCGGCGGCCGCACGACTTCCCCCCGCCGCAGGAGTTCGACCTCGATGCGTACCGTGACCGCCCGGCCTGGCGGCTCTCTGCGCCCCGGGGAGCCGCGCGGATCCGCGTCTCACCCGCCATGGCGTGGTGGGTCGAGGCGCACTGGTCGCATTGCGGCACGGTGGAGCCCGAGGCGGACGGCTCGATCGTCTACACGACGCCGTACGCCGACCCGAGGCCCCTGCTCGGCTGGATCCTCGGCCTCGCCGACGAGGCCGAGCTCCTGGAGCCCGCCGACCTGCGTGCGCGTCTGCTCGCGCAGCTCGACGCGCTCGAGGCGCTCCTCGACGCGCCTCCCCCACCCATCGGTGGTGCGCCGCCACGTCCGCCGCGGGCCGCCCGGCCGCGCCGTCGCCGCGGCAGTCCCGGCGACCTGCGCGTCGAGGTCGACCGCTTCACGCGGCTCACGGCGCTGGCCAGCTACATCATGCAGCGCTGCGACGACGAGGCCGTGCTCGAGGTGGCCGAGGTGCGCGCCGACCTCGGGGTCACGGCCGCCGAGCTGCGCGCCGACGTCGAGCTCCTCACCCTGGTCAACTTCGGCGGCGACGGCCTCGTGCTCGGCGCCGAGTTCGTCGGACGCGGCCGGCTCCGCGTGTCGTGCGAGCTGGCGGGGCCGACGCTGGCGCGGCCCGCCCGCCTCTCCCCCCTTCAGGCCGACACTCTCCTGCTGGCGATCGACCTCGTCGGCCACCAGCTCCCGACGACGACGGGCGCCGCCCTCCAGAGCGCGGCGGCGAAGATACGCGCGGCCCGCGGCGGCGCCCCCGCCCTCGCGGGCGGCGACCTCCTCGTGCCCGCCGACAGGATCCTCACGGAGGTGAACCGCGCCATCGTCCAGCGGCGGCTGCTGGCGGTCGAGTACTGGACCGAGGGGACCGACGTGGTCAAGGACCGGCTCGTGGAGCCGTACCTGCTGGTGCGCAGCCGTGGCGAGTGGTACTACGTCTGCTGGTGTCGCACGGCCGGCGGCACCCGCGTGTTCCGGGTGGCCACCACCAAGAGCGCCCGGATGCTCGACGGGACCTTCGACCCGCGTGAAGAGGTCGAGCTCGACCTCTACCGCCGCGAGGGCATCCCGGCCTCAGGAGCGTATGCGCCGCAGGCGGCGACCGTCTGGTACAGCCCGGTCGTGGCCCGGTGGATCGCCGAACGGCAGCCG
>JAAYBE010000128.1 GCA_012719015.1 Actinomycetota bacterium | reverse complement strand
TGGGGGATGTGATCGTCGCGGTCGATCGTCTGGCGCCGTTCGCGCTGGCGGAGCCGTGGGACCATGTGGGACTGCAGGTCGGATCGCCGCACGACGGTCTGTCGCGCGACGCCGCGGCGTCGCCCGATGTCCGTCCGGCCGTGCTCGTCGCGCTCGAGGTGAGCGACGCGGCGCTCGAGGAGGCGCGCCGTCTGGGGGCGCGGGCGATCGTCGCTCACCACCCGCTCATCTTCGACCCGCTCGAGAGACTCTCAGACGACACCGAGGCCGGACGGCTCGCATTGCGGGCGGCACGCCAGGGCGTGGCCGTGATCGCCGCGCACACCAACCTGGACAAGGCCCGCGGCGGCATCGCGGACATGGTCGCCGGACTGCTCGGTCTGGAGGCCGTCCAGCCGCTCCAGCCCGCCGCGGCCGATGTGCTCAAGCTCGTCGGCTTCGTGCCGGAGGACGACGCCGGCCTGGTGCGGCAGGCGTTGTTCGCCGTCGGCGCCGGCGTCATCGGCGAGTACGAGCACTGCTCGTGGTCGGTCGGCGGGCAGGGCACGTTCTTCGGCCGTCACGGCACCACGCCCGCGGCCGGCGTCGCCGGGCGCGACGAGACCGTCGCCGAGCTGCGCATGGAGGTCGTGTTCCCGCGGCGGCTGCGCCGCCGCGTCGTCGCCGCCTACATCGCCGCCCACCCGTACGAGGAGCCCGCCTTCGACCTCGTGCCGGTGGAGAACGAGATCGCCTCGCTCGGCCTGGGCCGGCTCGGCGTGCTGCCGGCGCCGCTCTCGCTCGTGGCCCTCGCGGACGAGGTCGCGGCGGTCCTGCGTCTGCCGTCGGTGCGCTACGCGGGCGACGGCGCCCGCGAGGTGCTCCGCGTGGCCGTGCTCCCGGGCTCGGGCGCCGAGGCCGTCGCCCGGGGCGTGGCGCAGGTCGCCGACGTGCTCGTCACCGGCGACGTCAAGTACCACGAGGCGCGTGCGGCGCAGGCCCAGGGCCTGGCGCTGATCGACGCACCGCACGGCTGGACCGAGCAGGAGGCGATGCTGCGCTGGGCCGAGCGCCTGGCCGATGCGCTCGGTCCCGGCCTGACGGTCGAGACCTTCCGCGACCCCGCCGTCGGCGTCTGGAGCGCCGCCGCCGGGTCGCCTGTGGCGGCGGCCGCGACGCCGCCTGTGAGCCCACCGGGATCCGCCGCGCGTGCGCCGGGCGGCGCGACCGGCTCGCCTGCGCCGGAGCCCGGCCGCACTGCGAGCCGCGACGACGACCGCCACCGGCTCTACGCAGACGGCGGGGCGCGCGGCAACCCCGGCCCGGCCGGGATCGGCGCGCGCCTCGTGGACGCCGCCGGCCAGGTGGTCGAGGAGGTCGCCGACTACATCGGCACGGCGACCAACAACGTCGCCGAGTACCAGGCGTTGCTGACAGGTCTGGAGGCCGCCCTCGACCGCGGCGTCGAGCGCCTCGACGTGTTCCTCGACAGCGAGCTGGTGGTGCATCAGGTGAACGGCCGCTACAAGGTCAAGGCGGCGGTCCTGAAGCCGCTGCACCGTCAGGCCTGCCTGCTCCTCAGCAAGTTCCACGAGGTGGACGTGAGGCACATCCCCCGCGAGCAGAACGCGGCCGCCGACGCTCTCGTCAGCCAGGCGATCGACGCCGCCACGCGCTGATCCGCGGACACGCTGCGGGCGGATTTCCGGGGGCCTGCGAATTGCGCCTCCCGGCGCCCTCTGGTAGCATCCCCACTCGCTGCGGGTGTAGCTCAGTCGGCTAGAGCGTCTGCTTGCCATGCAGAAGGTCGAGGGTTCGAGTCCCTTCACCCGCTCCAATCCCCCTTCAGGACGAGGTGGAGGACGGCGCCGTCGCGCCCTGTCATCCGCCGGTCGAGCCTGATAGGCTTGCTTCGCCGGGCGGCGTAGCCAAGTGGTAAGGCAGAGGTCTGCAAAACCTCCATCACCGGTTCGACTCCGGTCGCCGCCTCCAGAGACTCCCCTGCTCAGCGCGATCTCCTGTGATGCGTGCCCGCGCACGGGATGTCGGATTCGGCAATTCTGCCGACATTCTGCCGATGGACTCACCATCAAGGTGATGTCGACGCCGCCCCAATACTGAACACTCCGCGCCGGTCGAAAACTGAACACTCCTGAGAGTGACGACCGACGTCGAACCCTTGCGCGGACAGACGCGCGAGGGGAGGAAGGGGTGTATCAGGTGCA
>JAAYBE010000127.1 GCA_012719015.1 Actinomycetota bacterium | reverse complement strand
TGAGCATGCCGAGCTTCGTGCTCGGCATGCTGCTCCTGTACACGTTCGCCTACCAGCTGCGGATCTTCCCGCTCGGTGGTTACGGGGGGTGGGTCGCGCCTCTCTACGGCGTCCTGCCGGGCCTGACGCTGGGCCTGACCGGCGCCGCCTGGTACTCGCGCATGCTGCGCAGCTCGATGCTCGACATCCTGAACGCCGACTACGTGAAGGCGGCGCGCGCCAAGGGCCTGCCCGAGCGCATCGTCGTGTGGCGCCACATCATGCGCAACGCCTGGAGCCCGATCATCACGCTGATCGGCATGGACTTCGGCTGGTTCCTCGGCGGAGTCCTGGTGATCGAGTTCGTGTTCGGCGTGCCCGGCATCGGCTGGCAGGCCTGGAACGCGATCCAGACGCAGGACGTCCCTCTCATCATGGGGACCGTGCTGTTCGCGGCCTTCGCGGTGG
The DNA here is from genome assembly GCA_012719015.1 of Actinomycetota bacterium. GTDB lineage: Bacteria > Actinomycetota > Thermoleophilia > UBA2241 > UBA2241 > CAIXSE01. The sequence continues at coordinate 4,609 of JAAYBE010000127.1, read as the reverse complement.
TGATCAGCAACATCGTGGTCGACATCGCCTACACCTGGCTGGATCCGCGTGTGAAGTACTCCTGAGGCGACGCGGGTGAAGAAGAGCGAAGGGGCGGGTGGCCCGCACAGGCCACCCGCCCCTTGCCGAGTCCGCCGCGGCCGTCTCCTCCGGGCCGGCCGCGCCCGCCCCTGCGTCAGGCGGTGACGTCGCGGACGAGGTCCTCGAAGGCGCCGACGAAGAGGTCGACGTCGGCATCGGTGTGCGTGATCGAGAGCGTCCACTCCTCTTCACGCCCGGGGGCGATGATGAGGCCGCGGTTGATGTTGTAGAGCCAGGCGAGCGCGACGAGCTCGGCGTCCTGCTCCCGGATGAAGCTCTCGTAGTCCGTGATCTTGCCGAGCGCGAAGTTGACGCAGCCCTTGGACGAGATGCCCACGGTGTAACCGGGGAAGTCGTACTTCTTGCAGATCGCGTCGCACTTCTCGATCAGGCGGTCGTTGAGGTGGTTGAGATGGGCGTACGCCTCGTCGGTCATGACCTGCTCGAAGCTGGCGCGGGCCGCGGCCATGCTGAGCGGGTTGCCGGAGTACGTGCCGACCTGGAACACGGTACCGTCGTTGACCTTCTCCATGATCTCGTCGGAGCCGCCGATGGCGCCGCACGGCGTGCCGCCGGCCAGCGCCTTGCCGAGGGTGACCATGTCGGGGAGGATGCCCCAGCGCTCGACCGCGCCGCCCCGCGCGGTACAGATCCCCACCTTGACCTCGTCGAAGATGAGCACGATGCCGTGCTTGCGCGTCAGCTCGCGCACGCCCTCGAGGAACCCGGGCTCGGGCAGCACCACGCCGAGGTTCATCATCGCCGGCTCCATGATCACGCAGGCCGGCGGGTTGCCCTCCTCGACCATGCGCTCGATGCGCTTGGTCATGTTCTCGAGGTCGTTGAACGGCACCGGGACGGTCATGTCGATCGAGCTCTGCGGGATCCCGGCGCCGTAGGAGAGGGAGGCGTAGTTGTCGCGCGGGCCGATCTTGCCGTAGTCGAGGGCGCCGATGCTGACCATGACGTAATCGTGATGACCATGATAGGAGCCGAACATCTTGACGATCGGCTCACGGCCGGTGAAGGCGCGGGCCACGCGGATGGCGTCCATGGTGGCCTCTGAGCCCGAGTTCACGAAGCGCCACTTGGGCAGTTTGAACGCGCTCGCGAGGTTCTCGGCCATGATGATCGAGTCCTCGGTCGGCAGGGCGAACTGGGTGCCGAGCGGGGCGCGCTTCTGGATGGCCTCGACGATCACCGGGTGGGCGTGGCCCTGCACCATGCAGCCGAAGCCGTTGTGGAAGTCGACGATCTCCCTGCCCTCGATCGTCCAGATGTGCGGGCCCTTGCCGTGGGTGAAGTAGATCGGGTAGGGGTCGCGGGCCTGGTAGGTCGAGGCGACGCCCATCGGCATGTGCTTGACGGCGCGCTGGTACAGTTCGTAGGACTTCGGCGTCTCCTGCTCGAGACGCTTCTCTTCCTTCTCCATGAGCTCGGCGATGAGCTTGCGGTTCGGTACACACTCGGCCATGTGAGCTGCTCTCCTCCTCGATCGTCCCGTCGCGGCCGATGCGGTCGCGACGGGGATACCTGATGGCGACGGCGCCGTCGGGAGAAGCTGTCTGCGGCGCCGTGCGGACGTGCCCGCCGGGGATGCGGGCGTGGTCGGCTCGATCTGCGTATCACCCCACAGTGCGTGTCTCGTCCCGCGAGGACGCGGGAGCCGGTACTGTCCGAGGCCCTCAAGGGCCGGATGGAGCGGCCGGGCGAGCGCGTGGCTCGTGCACGACAGTCTACCGTTTTCGCGTCGAGAAAGGCAGGGTTCGGCAACAATCAGCCGTTTCGGCAGCCGAACCGGCAGCATGAAGCCCGTTCGGCCAGGGTCGTCCTTGGCGATCTTCGTCGCCCGTCTCGCCGGGAAACGCGAAGGGCGGCCCCTCGACGGGGCCGCCCTTCGCGAGGTCGGATGCGGGTCTGAAGACCCGGCTCCGATGGTCTTACTTGACGGTCAGCGTGCGGACCGGTGTGCTGGTGCCCGTCAGGTTCAGCGCATCGGCCGGCATGACCGCCTTGAGGCGCCAGGTGCCCCTGGGCCTCGCCTGCACGGTGCGTGAGAACGCGCCGCTGGCGTTCAGCTTGACCCTCAGCCAGACCTTCCACTGGCCGGTGCCCTGGATCAGCCGCATGATGCTGACCTGGCCGGCGCCGGCCACGCCGTTGGCGGTCTTGACCGTGCCGCTGAGCTTGACCTTCTGGCCGAGCTTGGCCGACGTGCGGGACACGTTGAACGTCACCTTCCACGGCTTGCGGACGGCGACGCCCGTACGGGCGACCTTGGCCTGCTCCACGGCCTTGTTGGCGATGTCGCTTGAGTAGCGCCAGTTGTGGAGGCCGAGGCTCCCCTCGTTCTCGACGAACGTGGCGTTCGTCCAGGCGCTCAGGAAGGCGCGCTCCGCCGTGGTCCACGCCTTGGCCGGCTTGGCCATGATCGCGGTGCGAGCCGCGGCACGGTCGGCGTAGCCGAGGTTGGTGGCGGCGGCGTCGAGCGTCGTCCAGATCTCCTCGATCCGCGCGCGGGTCCACTCCTGCCGGTCGTCGATGGTGTCCTGCAGGTAGAGAGCCTTGTCGCCGCCGGCCATACCGGCGACCGGGGTGCCGTTGGCGTCCTGCGTGATGGTGACGGTCACCGCCAGCGGGCTCGCCGTGGGATTCGGGGTCGCCCTGACGGTGGACACCGGGACCGGCTTGGCCTGCGCCGGGCCGGCCTTGCTGTGGCACGTGCTGCAGCCCGAGAACGGCATGCCGTCCCGGGTCACCGTGACGGTGGTCGTGACCACCGGGGTGCCGCCCGGTACGGGTGTCGCAGTGGCGGTGGCCCTCGTCGTGACCATGGGCATCGGCGACGCGTTGGTGGCGTCGGCCGGGGTGACGACCTTGAAGGTGTGGTTGGCACCCATCTGGACCTCGCCCGGGTACCCGGTGCTGGTGGGCACCATGTGGCACTCGACGCACTTGCCCTTGTGGACGCTGGGGGAACCCGGGACGTCCACGGCGCCGTAGCCGGCGATCATCTCCTTGGCCGGTCCGCTGAGCTCCTCGCCCGGCGACGCCGCGGCGCCGACGGCGAGCCCTGCGGTGTGGCACGTGATGCACAGCTTCTTGGCGGACACCCTGAGCTGCGGATCCGCATGCCCGTTCCAGGTGGCGTGCTCGCCGCTGGCGCTGTGCGGGGCGTGACAGCCGACGCAGGTGACGCCGTACTTGGCGTCGGCGCTGGTCGGGCTCTTGCCCGCCTCCTTCAGAAGCACGAAGTCGGTGGAGTGACACTCGAGGCAGCTCTGCTTGGTCGGTTCGTCAAGGTAGGGCCAGAAGGCCTGGCCGGTGAGACCGGTCAGCGCCCTGGCGTGGCCCTCGCCGGCCCACTCCGGGTACTGCTGGGCGGCGCCGTCGTGGCCCGACTGCTGCCAGACGGAGTCCTCGCCGTCGATCTTCCAGTAGGTCTGGAGGCTGCCGAGGCCCGGCGTGGTCGCGGTCGGGGTCGGCGTCCATCCCGGCCGTGGGACGGTGAGGTAGTCAGTGAGTGGCGCCGCCGGATCCCAGCCCGGAGGCGGAGAGGCGGGCTCACCCACCATGCGGTATCCGCCGAGCGCCATCTGCGGCTGGATCAGGGTCGTCGCCACCGCAGTCGGCGTCGGGATGGGCTCGACGGCGAACGTCTGCGTCGTGTACGAGAACCTGGAGTGGCACTGGCCGCAGATGTCGGCGTTGGCCATCAGGCTGATCGGCGCCCTGTGGGCCGTGTCGTTGGGGTCGACCCCGAACCTGTCGAGGCCGCCGCCGCCGACGTTCGCGCCGTAGTGGCACGACGAGCAGCCGACGAAGTTCTCGGACGCGGCGGCGTTGCCCAGCGCCTGGGCCTGGGTCGCGTAGCCGTTGCCGGCGCCCCACGAGACGACGCCGGCGACGCTGGTCGCCGTCGGTGTCGGGACGACCTTGGCCGGGTCGAAGTTCGCCGTATGGCAGCCCTGGCAGACCGACCCGTAGGGGAGTCTGAGGGCCTGGTCCTCATGGCCCGCCCTGGCGTGGCCGGTCTCGGCCCAGTCCCCGTACGTGGCGGGGATGCCGGCGATGCCGCTGTGGCAGATCGCGCAGGCGTCCGACGTCGTGTAGTCCGCCCGGTAGCCGTTGAAGGCCAGCGCCGGGACGGCCAGCACCAGGAAGGCGGCCACGAGCAGCGCAACGATGGTCACACGTTTGAACATGGTCACCTCCTTGGAGCTGCTGCTGGAATGCTGAGGTCTGTCCGCTCTCACTGAATCACCTCCTCTCCCGAAGCGGATCGTGTATCGAAGACGCCTCTCGAAGACTGGGCGACGTGAGGCGGTGTTCGTGCGTCAGGGAGCTGGAGGCGGGCGACGGACGGCGCGGCGACCATGTGCCCGAACGCACATGATCGCAGGCCCCGGCGTCCGTGCCCCGATCACCCACGATGGCTCCCCGGCCGGCGTGTCTCGGCTGTCTGCGCCGGTCCATGCGGGCAGGTATACAGGATTTCGTGGGTGTTGGCAAACATTCAGAAGGGACC
>JAAYBE010000126.1 GCA_012719015.1 Actinomycetota bacterium | reverse complement strand
GTCTGGCGCTGCCCGCCGCCGCCGACCTGGCGCTCGAGCTCGCCGCCCGCGGACGGTCGCTCAAACCGTTGCCGCTGACACTGGACGAGCTCACGACGGCGCTGGAGGCCTCGGGATGAGCGCCACCGACGGGATGTCGCTGCGCTGCGAAGGCCTCGGGTTCAGCTATGAAGAGGCCGGAGTCCCGATCCCCGCCCTGCGCGATGTCGGCGTCGAGCTGCCCGCCGGCCGGTCGCTCGCCCTGTTGGGAGCGTCCGGATCGGGCAAGTCGACCCTGCTCCAGCTGATCAAGGGATTGGACGCCCCCGAGACGGGTCGGGTGGTGCTGGACGGCTGTGCGCCGGACTCCCCGGGGTACGCGGGACTGCAGCGGGAGGTCGGGATCGTCTTCCAGGCGCCTGAGCTCCAGTTGTTCGCCACGTCGGCGTGGGAGGACGTCGCGTTCGGTCCCCGTCGCCTGGGCCGGGAGGAGGCGGGGGTGCGGCGGGCGGTGGACGAGGCGATGGCGCTGGTCGGCCTCCCGCCGGAGGAGTTCGCGGCGCGGCATCCTTACGCGTTGTCCGGCGGGGAGCAGCGCCGCCTCGCGCTCGCCGGGGTGCTGGCCATGCAGCCGCGCCTGCTACTGCTCGACGAGCCGTTCGTGAGTCTCGATCCGGCCACGCGGCGGCAGCTCACGGCCGTGTGCTCACGTCTGCGCGCCTCGGGCGTCACGCTGGTGCTCGCCACGCATGACGTGGACATCGCCTGGACGCTCTGCGACGACCTCCTCGTGCTGGAGGAGGGTCGCGTGCTCGCGTCCGGCGTCTGGGACGCGGAGGGGTCTGGACGGGCGCTGCGGAGTACGCCGCGGCTGCGCGAACCCTTCCTCGTGGCCCTGTGGCGGCGCCTCGGTCGTGACCCCGCCAGGGCGCCGCGGACACACGCGGAGGCTGCGGAGGCCCTGCGATGAGGCCGGCGATCGCCCAGTACTACCCCGGCGACTCCGTGATCCATCGGCTGGATGCGCGTGCCAAGTTCGTTTCCGTCACCGCGGTCGCGGTGGCGTTGTTCCTGCGTGACTCGTTCGCCGGCCTCGCCGTGTTCGCCGTGGCGGCGGCCGTCGCCTACATGCTGAGCGGGGTGCCGGCCGTCTGGTTCTGGCGTGGCTTCCGGCCCTTGCTGTGGCTCATCGCGCTCACGTTCCTGACGCAACTGCTGTTCGCTCCCGGGGAGCCCTTCTTCAGCTGGTGGGTCTTCGACTTCTCGTGGCAAGGGCTGCGGTTCGCGAGCTTCCTGAGCCTGCGTCTTCTGGTGCTGGTCCTGGCCGGCTCGGTGTTGACGCTCACCACGGCGCCGCTGGCCCTCACCGACGGACTCGCCTGGTTGGGTCGGCCGTTGCGCCGTCTGCGCGTCCCGACCGACGAGCTCGCGCTGATGGTGACGATCGCGCTGCGGTTCATACCCACGCTGCTCGTGGAGCTGGAGCAGATCATGCGGGCGCAGCGCGCCCGCGGCGCTGACTTCAGCCACGGAGGTCCGATCCGGAGGGGGAAGGCGCTGCTCCCGGTGCTCATCCCGCTCTTCGTGCTGAGCTTCCGCAGGGCCGACGAGCTCGCTCTGGCGATGGAGGCGCGCTGCTACCGGCCGGGCGTGGTGCGCAGCCGGCTGCATCCTCTCCACGTCGATGCCGCGGACGCCGTCCTCCTCGCGCTCACTGCGGCCGTCATCGCGGTCGGCCTCATCGTGTGAGGGGGCGGAGTGGGCATCCGGGACGCTGAGAGAGGGTCGTTCAGGAGGGGAGGGTCGTCTGTGGCCGCGAGGCAGGTCTGGCGGTTGGACCTCGCGTACGAGGGCACGGCCTACCGGGGCTGGGCGGCGCAGCCCGGCCATTCGACCGTCCAGGGACTGCTGGAGGAGGCACTCGCCACCGTGCTGCGTCAGCGTGTCCGCCTCAGTGTGGCCGGCCGCACGGACGCCGGCGTGCACGCGTGGGCGCAGGTGGCGTCGTTCGCCTGCGCCCCGGTCGAGGTCGCACCGGAGCGTCTGCGTCTCTCGCTCAACGCGCTGCTGCCGCCGGATGTGGCCGTCCTGCGCGCCGCTCCGGCGCCGACCGACTTCGTCGCCCGTCAGGCGACGTCGCGGAGCTACCGGTACGAGCTGTGGGCGACGGCGGTCAAGCCCGTGCGCCAGAGGGCGTTCGTGTGGGCGGTCCGTGGCGCGGTGGACTCAGCAGCGCTGCGGACCGTCGCCGCGCTGTTGCCGGGACGTCGCGACTTCGCCGCGCTCACGCCGTCGGCGCGGATGTATCGCTCCTGCATCCGTGAGGTGACGGCGGCCGCGTGGCGCGACGCGGGTCCGACGCCGGACGGCGAGGGCCGGCGCTGGCTCTTCGAGATCACCGCGGACGGGTTCCTGCACAACATGGTGCGGGTCGCGGTCGGGTCGATGGTCGACGTCGCACAGGGCCGGATGAGTCCGGAAGCGTTCGCGGCGGCGCTGGCCTGCGGTGAACGCCGCCGCATGGGTCAGACGGCGCCGGCGCACGGACTCGCCCTGGTGGCGGTCAGCTACGAGGCGCGCCGCCCTGGGGACGGGCCCGGCGCCGGGCCGGCGGTCACTCCCCCAGGAAGCGGCTGATCGCCTTCTGCCGGGCCTCCTCGCTCGGCGGGAACACCACGGCCTGTCCTTCGTACCAGCCAAGCTCGCCCTTGAGCACCTGCTTGCTGCCGGCGCCGGCGCGCCATTTGAGGAAGGCCAGCTCGAGGAGCTGGGCGGTCGTGAGATCGGTGCTCACGCCGCTCATGAAGCGCTTGCCGATCTCGGGCAGTCTGGTGATGTTGTGCGGCTGGACGATCTTCTTCTGCAGCGCCTCGACGAAGGCCTGCTGGCGTCGGGCGCGCGTGAAGTCGCCGTTCGTGTAGGCCTTGCGGATACGTACGTAGAGCATGGCCTCCTTGCCGTCGAAGTGGTGCATGCCCCGCTCGAACGTGACCAGGCGCTGGTTGGACCCGGCCGTCGTGGCGACCGTCTGCGGGACGTACATGTCGATACCGCCGACCGAGTTGACGAGCCGCGGGAAGCCCTGGAAGCCCACCACCATGACGTGGTTGATGGGGATCCCGGTGTAGTCCTTGAGGCACTTGAGGGCCAGCGCCGGGCCGCCGTACCACATCGCCTGCGTGAGCTTCTGTTGCCCGTACCCCTCGATGTCGATCAGCGTGTCGCGTGGGATGGAGAGCTGGTTCACGCGGCGCGCCCCGGGGTCGAAACGCATGAGGAGGACAGTATCGGAGTGCGCCGGCAGGCCGGCCGCGTCGAGACCGAACAGGGCGATCGTGGTGCCGCGGCGCCAGATCCAGCCGTCGTCGGCGCTGAGCTGGGCGCGGGTCTTCCTGTCGACGCGGGCGTTCGCCTTGTCCACGGCCCGGTCGAACTTGTGATAACCGGGCCAGGCGATCACGGCGAGGGCCACTCCGGCGATGAGCAGCACCAGGACAAGGAGCACCGGTGCATGCCACCAGCGCAGGCGTCGCCGTCGGCGCGACCCGGACCTGACGCCCGGCGTCCCGGGTGCGCTCGCGTCGGCGTCCGCCGGACGGTAGGTGCGGTAGGCCTCGGACCTGCCGCCCGCCGGCGCCGGTCCGTGTGCGCCGCCGGTCGGGGTCTGTGCGCGCGTCGGGCGTGCGCCGGCCAGCTCCTCGTCCAGCGAGGTGCGCCGCGTGCGGCCGCCCCGATAGGTTTTGTAGGGCTTGGCCCTGGGCTTGTCGTCGTCCTGTCTCGCCATGAGTTGGAGCTTCTCCCGACTCCAGGTACGCGGCGGCGTGTTGACGGCGCGGCGAGGGTCGGGAGCCAAGCCTGCTCCCAAGTCACGCCCCTGTATGGGCGTCTGGTCTGGCCGCGAGTCTACACCATTGGTAGGCTCGCGGATGTGATGGAGACGGAGCGCTTCGTCATCGGCGTCGATATCGGCGGCACCAAGACGGCCGCGGCGCTGGTGCGCGCGCGCAGACCCCGTCCGGAGCGGCCTGCGTCCGCCGACGTGGAGACGCCGGAGATCGTCGAGCGGTTCACGGCGGCGACCGACACGAGCTCTCCCGAGGCCACGGTGCGTGGGATCGTGGACTGCGTCGCGCGTCTCCGGCAGGGCCCTGTCGCGGCGCAGGCTGTCGGGGTGGGAGTGGCCTCCATGGTCGACTTCGCCGCCGGGCGTGTGATCGAGTCGGTGAACCTCCCGCTGGCCGATGTGGCGCTGCGCGACCTGCTGTACCGTCGCTTCTCTCTGCCCACGGTCATCGACAACGATGCCAATGTCGCCGCCCTCGGGGAGTGGGCGTACGGCGCCGGCGTCGGCGCCCGGGACATGATCATGCTGACGCTGGGCACCGGCGTGGGCGGCGGTATCGTCAGTGGCGGCCGGCCGCTGCGCGGGTTCAGCGGTGCCGCCGGTGAGCTGGGGCATCTCATCATCGACATGGACGGAGTCAAGTGCCCGGCCAACTGCCCCAGCTGGGGCTGTCTCGAGGCCTACGCGGCCGGTTCGGCCATGGGGGCGGCCGCGCGGGCTGCGGCCGAGCAGGAGCCGTTCTCGGGGCTCGGCCGGGCGTCCGCCGCCGGCAGGAGCGTCGACGGCCGGCTGCTGACGCGTCTCGCACGGGAGGGTGACGCCGCCGCGATCCGTGTCGTCGAGCGCACCGGCGAGTATCTGGGCGTCGGGCTCGTGTCGCTGTCCAACATCTTCGACCCGGAGTTGTTCGTGATCGGCGGCGGTGCAGCGGCGGCCGGGGACCTGCTCCTGGAGCCGGCCCGTCGTGTCTTCGCCACCCGCGCCCTGCGGCCCGCGCGTGACCGCGTGCGGATCGTGTCGGCGGCGCTCGGTCCGGAGGCCGGAGTCGTCGGCGCCGCCGCACTGGCTCTGCTCGAGCTCTTCCCGCCGGGCCGGAGCGCCTGAGCCCGTCGCCCTCCGCGGTCGCGCCCGCTGTCGTCACGGGCGCTTGCCGGCGCGGTCACAAGCTGGTTGACTTCGTGCTTCTCATGCCCGTAAATGGTCGCTGAAAACCAGCGCGCTCGCGGCGCGCCGACAGGAGGTGACACCACCACATGGCCCACAAGATCACCGAAGAGTGCCTCGCGTGCGGCGCCTGCATCGACGAGTGTCCCAACGACGCCATCTCCGAGGGCGACGACATCTACGTGATCGACCCGGACAAGTGCGACGACTGCGGCAGTTGCGTCGAGGCGTGCCCCAGTGAGGCGATCATCCCCGAGTGACCCCACTCGTACGCGTGTGAGACCAACGGGGCCGGCTCCGTGAGCCGGCCCCTTCGCGTCAGGGCCGGTCGGCGTCCACCTCAAGCGCCGGGGGTGCGGTCGTCGACGACTTCAGGCCCGTCCCACGCCAGACGCTCGGCCATGACCCGTACAGCCTCCGGGTTCTCGTCCACGAGGAGATAGTCCCTCCCCAGACGGGCCGCCGCCTCTCCTGTCGTGCCGCTGCCGGCGAAGGGGTCGACCACGAGGTCGCCGGGGTCTGAGTGCACACGCACGATGCGCTCCAGGATTCTGACCGGCTTCTGTGTGGGGTAGCCGGTCTTCTCCTTCCCCGTGGGGCTCACGATCGTCTGCCACCACACGTCGGTGGGGGTCTTTCCGCGAGCCGCCTTCTCCGGAGACACGAGGTCCGGCGCCAGGTACGGTATCCGGTCGATGTCGTCGTAGCGGAACACGTAGTGCGCCGGGTCGCGTGCATACCAGAAGATGACGTCGTGCTTCGCGGGCCAGCGTCGACGTGAGCGGGCGCCGTAGTCGTAGGCCCACACGATCTCGTTCAGGAACGAGGCGCGGCCGAAGAGCTCGTCGAGCAGCACCTTGCAGTAGTGCGCCTCGCGCGGGTCGATGTGGAAGAAGAGAGAGCCATCCGCGGCGAGTGCCCGGCGCGCCGCCGTGAGTCGTGGCTCGAGGAACCCGAGGTAGTCCTCGTAGGCGTCGTTCCAGGCGCGGCTCCCCAGGACCTGCGTGCGGTAGCGCTCGCCCTTGAAGCCGGAGCGGTCGCCGGCGGGATCGCGCACCGTGCGCAGGCGCGTGCGCGTCTGTATCCTGCCGGTGTTGAACGGCGGGTCGAGGTAGACGAGACGGGCAGAGCCCTCCGGCAGTCCGGTCAGGACGTCGAGGCAGTCGCCCAGGACGATGCGTTTCACGAAGGGTCCTCGCGGCCGCGGTGATCCTCGCCCGCTGCGCGCCGGCCTGTCCCGCGGCGCCTGCCGGAGTCGACCTGCGCAGGGCAGGCGCCGGCGTGCGGGCGCGCCGGACCTCGCGTCGGCAGGATGCACACGGCTTCGGTCTGCATGCATGGAGTCTATCCGCTCGCGCGCCGTATACTGCCGTCTGTGCAGCGATCCGGAGCAACGTCCACACGGCGGGGGAGAAGGGCGGCCGCGCCGGCCGTCAGACGGCCGCTCGTCGCGCTTCTCGCCGCGGCATGCCTCGCGGTCGTCGCCCATGCCGCCGCCGACGCCGCCGCGAGGGGGGCGGGTCGTCCCGCGACGGCCTTCTCGATCGGGGCGGCGCCGGCGGCTACGCTGGCGCCGCCGGCGGTCGGCATGTACCACTCCGCCTACCCCGACTTCGTCGGCACCGAGGATCGGGTGGCGGCCTGGCGCATCCGCGAGTTCGAGCGCCTGGCCGGCAAGCGGCTCGCGTGGGTCTACTTCAGCGACAACTGGATGGGCCGCATCCGCTTCCCGGCCAGGAGGGTAGCGGTGGTCCACGGGATGGGGCGGGTGCCGTTCATCCGCATGATGGCGCGCTCAAGCTGGCGTGAGGGCGCGGCCGACCCCGTGTACACCCTGCAGCGCATCGTCGACGGGGAGTTCGATGCGGACCTCACGCGCTGGTTCGAGGCGGCCCGCGACAGCGGCGTGAAGATGCTGGTCGAGTTCGGCACCGAGGTGAACGGCTCGTGGTTCCCCTGGAGCGGACGCTGGAACGGCGGGGGCACGACCGCGGGCTATGGCGACCCCGCGCTCGCCGACGGCCCTGAGCGGTTCCGCGACGCCTACCGGCGTCTGGTGGACCTCTCGCGTGCCGCCGGCGCCGCGAACCTGACGTGGGTCTACCACGTGAACGGCGGTTCGCAGCCACGCGCGGCGTGGAACACGCCCGCCGCGTATTACCCCGGCGACGCCTACGTCGACTGGATCGGCGTCAGCATCTACGGCAGTCAGCGACCCGGCGAGTACTACGGGAGCTTCCGCCGTCAGCTGGACGCTGTCTACCCGAAGCTCCGTGCGCTCTCGCGCGACAAGCCGCTCGCGGTGCTGGAGTGGGGCATCGCGCAGCGCCCGGCACGCGGTACGAAGGCGGGCTGGATCGCCGCGGCGCTGAGGGACCTGCGTGCGCGGCGCTGGCCCCGCATCCGCGCCGCCAGCTACTGGCATGAGGACTGGCTCGACCCCGGCGACCGGCGAGTGGATCTGCGCATCGACTCCTCGCCGCGCGTCCGGCGGGCTTACCGGCGTGGCGTCGCGTCCGGCTTCTTCACCTCGCGGCCCGTCTGGACGCCGCGCTGAGGACAGTGCCTCTCGCGTCGGCGGCCCGGTTCCTGAGAGAATGGGGCGGCCGGTGACCGAGGATCGACCGCCCGGCGAGGAGAGGCCGTGACCGACGACGTCTGGCGCGAGTTCTTCGACAGCTTCGCGCCGCAGTACATGAACGAGGCCTTCACCGCCGACAGCGCACGCGAGGCCGAGTTCCTCCTGGCGGTACTGGCCCTCGAGGCCGGCCAGACCGTGCTCGACATCGGTTGCGGGACGGGGCGGCACGCGGTGGAGCTGGCGCGGCGCGGGCTGGTCATCACCGGTCTCGATATCTCCGCCGGCATGCTGCGCGAGGCGCGCGCCGCAGCGCGGCGGGCGGGCGTCGAGCTGGAACTCGTGCAGGACGACGCCACGACCTTCGACCTGGGTCGCGTGTTCGACGCGGCGGTCTGCCTCTGCGAGGGGTCTCTGGGCCTGCTGGGGGCCGACGACGCCTTCGCCCATGACGCGGCCGTGCTGCGGCGCGCCTTCACCGCGCTGCGGTCGGGCGCGCCGTTCGTGCTCACGCTTCTCAACGGGCTGCGGATGGTCCGCGACGCGACGCCGGAGCAGGTGGAGAGCGGCGCGTTCGACCCCTCCACGCTCACCCAGTCCTACGACATGGAGTGGCAGGCCGAGGACGGGCCGCGCAGCGTGCCGATCCGGGAGCGCGGATACGTACCGAGCGAACTCGTACTCCTCTGCCGAGGAGCGGGCTTCGCCGTCGAGCATGTGTGGGGCGGCACCGCCGGCAACTGGGGGAGGCGCCCGGTCGACATGGACGAGATGGAGATCATGGCCGTGTTGCGCAAGCCGCCCGAGGGCGCTCGCGGTACTCCGTCCATCGAGCGCCTTCACGAGGAAGGATGACCCGTGCTGTACGTGTGCGCCACGCCGATCGGCAATCTGGACGACGTGTCCCCCCGGGTGCTCGAGAAGCTGCGTGAGGCCGAGCTCATCGCCGCCGAGGACACGCGGCGCACGCGCAAGCTTCTCAGCAGGTTCGATATCCACACGCCGCTCACGAGCTTCTTCCGGCACAACGAGCTGCAGAAGACCGGGGAGATCCTGCGCCGGTTGCGGGCAGGGTCCACGGTGGCTCTGGTGACCGATGCCGGGATGCCGGGGGTGCAGGATCCCGGCATGCTGCTGGTGGAGAAGGTGGTGGCCGAAGGCCTCGAGATGAGCGTGGTGCCCGGTCCGTCGGCGGTGCTCACCGCGCTCGTGGCGGCGGGGTTGCGCGGCGAGGGTTTCCGCTTCGTCGGATACCTGCCGCGCCGGGCCCGCGAGCTGGAGGCCGCGTTGGCGCGCTGGCGCCGGGACGGCGGCCTGATCGTGGCGTTCGACACCGGGCCGCGTCTGGCGCGCAGCCTCGCCTGCCTGGCCACACACGTGCCCGAGTCCCGGGCCGCGGTCTGTCGCGAGCTCACCAAGGCTCACGAGGAGGTCGTCCGGGGCTCGCTGCTCGAGCTCAGCGGACGGTACTCCGTACCTGGTCCGGAGGCGGCGCCCATCGGGACCGTCCGCGGCGAGATCACTCTCGTGATCGACCTCGGGCCTCCTCTGGAGGATGAGGCGGCCCGTCGGCCCGACGCCGAGTCGGCCGCCGGCGCGCTGCTGGACCGAGGTCTGTCGCGTCGCGACGCCGCCGCGGCCCTGCACGTCTGCCTCGGACTCCCTCGGCGCGAGGCCGAGCGGATCGCGCGCGAGGCGGCGGCGCGCACCTGACCGGCGACCTCGCCGGCCTGCGCGCGCCGTCTGCTACACTGCGGCCGTGGACCTCCTCGCCCTCATCGCCGAGCGGACGCTGCTCCTGGACGGGGGCCTCGGCCGTGCGCTCATGGAGCGCGGGTTCCAGGCCGGCGAGTGCCCGGAGGAGTGGAACGTCTCACACCCGTCCGAAGTGGAGGACATCCACCGCAGCTTCTTCGCCGCCGGCTCGGATATCGTCAACACCAACACCTTCGGCGGCACCGGCATGCGCCTGGCGGCGCACGGCCTCGCGTCGCGTGCGGTGGAGCTCAACCAGGTCGGAGCCCGGCTCGCCGTCGCCGTGCGTGACCGTGAGTTCCCCGGCCGCTTCGTGGCCGGCGACATCGGACCGTGCGGCCAGATGGTCAAGCCGATGGGCAGCGCGGAGCCCGACGCCCTGCGCGTCACCTTCAGTGAGCAGGCCCGTGCTTTGGTCGCGGGCGGGGTCGACCTCCTCAACATCGAGACGATGTTCGACCTCACCGAGGCGACCATCGCCGTCGAGGAGGCGGTCGCGGCGGCGGGCGGGCGGCCGGTCCTGGCCAACATGGCCTTCAAGCCGGCCGCCAAGGGCTTCCGCACCATGATGGGAGTCACGCCGGAGCAGGCCGTCGCTGCGCTCAAGGCGGCGGGGGCCGACCTCGTGGGCTGCAACTGCGAGATCAGCTGCGAGCCCATGGCGGCGCTGGTACCGATCCTGGGCGAGCTCACCGGCGGCGCCACATGTGCCCAGCCGAACGCCGGCCAGCCGCGTCTGGAGGCCGGCGTGACCGTATACGACGAGACGCCGGAGCACTTCGCCGCCGTCGTGGCCACGTACCCGGCCATGGGAGCGGCGATCGTCGGCGGGTGCTGCGGCACGCCGCCCGCCTCCATCGCCGCGCTCGCCGCGGCTCTCGGCCGCTAGCGCCGCGGGCGGACGGCCGCCGATCCCGCGGTCAGCGCCGCCCGCGAAGGGCCTGGGCCGCCGCTCCGATCACGAGTCCTGCCGCGCAGCCGATGCCGGCGCCGGGCAGGAAGGCGCCGACCAGCAGACCGACGATGCCGCCGAGGGCGGTCCCTGCGACGATGCCGAAGGCGACCAGCGGCGGGTCGCCGCGGGAGCCTCGCGGGTCGCCGTCGGCGCTCATGGGAGCGACGCCCGGCGCCGGAACACGGCGCCGACCGTGTCGAGGATCAGCCGGGCGCCGTGCAGGGCCGTGAGCTGGGCGGGCCCGTCGTACAGCGGCGCCACCTCGACGAGGTCCATGCCGACCACGTTGCAGCGGGCGCACACGGCGAGCAGCAGGTCCTTGGCCTCGTAGTAACTGAAGCCGCCGGGCTCGGGCGTCCCGGTCCCGGGCGCGATGGCGGGATCGAGGACGTCGATGTCGAAGGTGATGTAGACGTCGCCGCCCTGCGGCAGGTGCCCGACCAGGTCGGCGGGACGCATGTCCTTGGCTCTCTGGCACCAGAAGATATGCGCGCCGCGGCTGCGGGCCAGTTCGATGTTGTCCCCCGCCGTGTGCAGGCTGCGGATGCCGTACTGCGTGAGCCCGGCGAGGAACCCGGCCTCGTGGCTGCGGATGATGGGGCTCGCGTGCGTCCACCGCTGGCCGGCCTCGTCCTCCCAGTAGTCCATGTGGGTGTCGAACTGGACGAGATGGACCGGCCTGCCGCCGCGCGCCTGCACGAGTGCCTTGAGCACCGGGTAACCGATGGAATGATCGCCGCCGAGCGTGACCGGGAAGAGGCCGGCGCTCATGATCGGCTGCAGCCTCTCCACGACCGCGTTGTGGTAGCGCTCCGGCGACCACATGGCGCCGATGGC
>JAAYBE010000125.1 GCA_012719015.1 Actinomycetota bacterium | reverse complement strand
GAGGAGAAGCGGCGCATCGCCAAGGCCGGCGCCGCCTTGATCCAGCCGGGAGAGACCGTCTTCCTCAGCTCGGGCACCACCGCCGCACAGGTGCTCGGCTACGTGGACCCGGAGCTGAGGGCGCGCATCGTCACCCACAACGTGGGCGCCCTCTCCGCGGTGCAGGTCGCCGCGTTGGACATCGTGATCTTGGGAGGCTCCTACCGGCCGAGCTCCAACACCCTCGAGGGCGCGCTCGCCGTCGAGGCAGTCAACATGTTCCACGCCAGCCGCTTCATCCTCGGCGCCGACGGCGTGAGCCTCGAAGAGGGGGTCACCACGCCCAGCATGGGCCTCGCCGGCGTCGAACGGGCCATGGTGCAGCGGACGCGCGGCGAGATCACGGTGCTGGCCGACGCGAGCAAGTTCGGGGTGATCGGGGACGTCGCCATCTGCTCTCTCGACAAGATCGACACCGTGGTGACCGACGACGCCGCGGACGGGGACATCCGCGACGAGCTCGAGCGGCTCGGAGTCGCGCAGGTCGTCGTCTGACGACGGGCGGCGGACGAAGGCCGCCCGCTACAGGCTCCAGTGCGAGGCCTGCACCTCGCGTGCCCGCGCGATGGCGGCCTTGGCCTTGTCGGTCCCCTCGTCCACCTCGACGGGCGCGGACTCGTCCATGACGGCCCTCAACACCGCCTCCACGGACCGCGCCATGGCCGTGCGCTGGTAGCCGCCCTCGAGCACGAAGGCGAGCCGCCCCCCGCAGTGCTCCTGGGCGAGCCGCAGACAGCGCAGCGCCATCTGCGAGAAGCCCGTTTCGGTGACGCGCATGTCGCCGAGGGGGTCGTCGCGGTGGATGTCCTGACCGGCGGAGACCAGCAGCGCCTGCGGCGCGTACTGGCGGATGACCGGCTCGAAGATGTGCTCGAACAGGGCTGCGTAGTCCCCGTCCGTGGCCCCGGCGGGCAGCGGCACGTTGACCGTGAACCCTTCCCCGTCGCCCTCGCCGCACTCGGTGAAGTAGCCGCTGCCCGGGTAGTGCGGCCACTCGTGGGCCGAGCCGTAGAGTACGCCCCGGTCGCCGTAGAAGATCGCCTGCGTACCGTTGCCGTGATGCACGTCCCAGTCCAGTACCGCCACGCGCTCGTAACCTTGGCGCAGCAGCCGGGCGGCGGCGATGGCGACGTTGTTGAAGAGGCAGAAACCCATCGCCCTGTCCTGAGTGGCGTGGTGGCCCGGGGGGCGGATGAGCGCGAACGGGACGAGACCGTCGTCCCACAGTCCGGTGGCGAGGAGCGCGCCGCCCACCGAGAGCAGCGCGATCTCGTAGCTGCGCACTGAGACACGTGTGTCGGGCTCGAGCCACGCGCCCCTGCCCGCCGCCGCCTCGCGGACCATGCGCAGGTGCCGCTCCGTGTGCACCAGCAGGATGTCGTCCTCGGTCGCCGGTCGGGGGCCCTCGACCACGGTGAGGCGCGGCCAGAGGTCCGTCCCCTCCAGATGCCGCACCACGCTCGCGACGCGGTCGGCTCCCTCCGGGTGCTCTCCGGTGTCGTGCTCGGCGTAGGCCTCGTCCCAGATGACGGCGGCGTCCATGCGGCTAGCATACCCGACGCCGTCGCGGGCGACGGAGCGACGTCCGCCGCCCGTTCAGCGCGCCCGACCGCGCCTGCATCCGCAGTCAGGGATCCGCGACCGGCCTCCCCGTCAGCAGCGGGCGGGCCAGCCGCTCCCAGAGCTCGGTCGCGGCGCGCACATCGGCGCCGCCTGGATCGAGACCGTGCTGGATCGCCAACCCGTCGACGATCGCGATCATCAGCATCGCGAACGGGCGCAGTTCGGAGGTCGCTCGACGACCGGTGACGTCGACGCACCGCACCACGGTCTCGCGGTAGCCGTCGTACAGTGCGGCCACCCGCCCGCGCAGGTCGGGGTCGCGCAACGCGTGCGGCAGGATCTCGAAGAACGAGCGGAAGCTCTCGGCGTCGGCGGCGATGCGCGTCTCGCCGTCGATGAGGGCGTGGACACGCGCCGCGCCGGGCGGAGCGGCGGCGGTCTCCTCGATGAGCCCGCGGTTCGCATCATGCGCGAGCGAGTCGACGAGCGCCGTGACGAGGCCGGCCTTGTTGCCGAAGTGGTACCCGATGCTGGCCTTGGATTCGCGCGCCTCCCGGGCGATGGCCGAGAGCGTGAGCGCCTCGAACCCGCCCTCGGCGAGCAGTCGCTGCGCGGCCGCCAGGATCCGCTGCGCGGTCGGCGGCAACGCCTCCATGGGGTCCTCGAGCAGGAGCGGCTCGGGCAGACCACGACCGCGCGCCAGGCTCCTTCTCTTCTTGTCCATCGGCGTCATCGTCCTTTCACCTCTCCCCCTCGGCGATCTGTTGCCGCAGCGCTTGTCAGCGCTTGCATCACAGTGTAGCCTATATTTGTCCGTCCGGACAAGCAAAGAACATCGACGGCTTGGCGCCCGTCTGCGACCAGAGGAGGATCCGCCTTGGACACCACGCTCCCCGCCCTCAGGAAGTACCGTGGCCGTCACTTCCTGACCGACCTCGATTACACGCGCGACGAGCTCGAGGACCTGCTGAAGCTGGCCGTCAACCTGAAGCAGCTGTGGAGGAAGCGCCCGCTGACCCCGTTCCTCCCCGGCAGGCACCTGGCGATGATCTTCGAGGCGGCGTCCACGCGCACACGCGTCAGCTTCGAGAACGGCTTCGCCGAGCTCGGCGGCAACGCCCTCTACCTGCGCCCCGGGGAGATCCACCTGCCGGGCCGTGAGAGCATCGCGGATACGGCGCGGACGCTGAGCCAGTACAACGCCGCCATCGAGATCCGCAGCAAGAAGAACGAGACCGTCAACGAGCTGGCGGCCTGGTCGGAGGTGCCGGTCGTCAACGGCATGGACCACGACCGCCACCCCTGCCAGAGCATGAGCGACGCGCTGACGATCCTGGAGCACGCCGGCACGCTGGCCGGCGTCACGTTCGCCTACGTCGGTGACGCCGCCCATCCCTGCAACTCGCTCTCCACGACGCTGACCAAGCTCGGCCTGCACGTGCGCATCGGCAACGCGGCCGGCTACGAGATGGCTTCCGAGCTGCAGGAGCTGGCCAGAACGTTCGCGGCCGAGAGCGGAGGGTCGTTCCTCATGACCAACGATCCGGTCGAGGCCGTCACGGGCGCCGACTTCATCTACACCGATTGCTGGTGGTGGACTGGTCAGGAGGACGAATACAAGGACCGCGTGGCCGCCTTCCAGGCCTTCCAGGTGAACCCCGATCTGTGGAGTCACGCCAAGCCTGAGGCGAAGTTCATGCACTGCCTGCCGGCGATGCGCGGCGAGGAGGTCGTCGACGAGATCGCCGACGGCCCCATGAGCATCATCTTCCCGCAGGCCCAGAACCGGATGCACTTCCAGAAGGCGCTGCTGCTCGCCCTGATCGGAATCGACGAGCTGCCCGCGGAGCCCGAGCTCCAGGCCATCGGCAAGGCGCTTCTGAGCTGAGTCCGCAAGACCGGACGATCACCACTGACAGAAGGAGGGCCATGGAGCCCGAACTGCAACAATCGACCACTTCGTCGGGGAGCCACGGACCCAAGGCCTTCGGGCTGGTCCACATGGTGCTCTTCAGCGTGTCGGCGATCCTCGTCGCGGACACCGTGGCCACCTCCGCGGCGATCGGCGTACAGGGACTGACCTGGTGGGTCATCCTCGCCGTCCTCTTCTTCATCCCGTACGGCTTCGTCACCGCGGAGCTGGGCGCCGCCTGGCCCGACGAGGGCGGCATCTACGTCTGGGTGCGCGAGGCCCTGGGGCCACGGGTGGGTTCGATCACGGCCTGGTTGTACTGGGTGAACGTCGCCTACTGGGCGCCGTCCGTGTTCGTACTCTTCGCCGGCACGCTCGCCGCCGTCTTCTGGCCCGGGATGAGCCTCCTCTGGCAGGAGATCATCGTCGTCGCGCTGATCTGGGCGGTCGTCGTGATCGGCATCCTGCCTCTCACCCTGACCAAGTGGGTGCCCAGCGTCAGTGCCGCCGTCAAGGTGATCGTGCTGGTCGCCCTGGGCGTCGTGGGCGCGGCGTTCGCCATCAAGAACGGAACGGCCAACTCGTTCGCCCTCTCGGAGTGGAAGCCCACCTGGAGCGGCACCTGGTCATACCTCCCTATCGTCATCTACAGCTTCATGGGCTTCGAGCTCATGAGCTCTGCGGGCGACGCGATCCGTGAGCCCAAGCGCGACGTCCCCAAGATGATCGTGGCGGCGGGGGCGGCGATCCTCGCCGTGTACATGTTCGCCACCTTCGGGATCCTCGCCTCGCTCAAGCTGGACAACCTCAGCATCGTCACCGGGATCGCCGACGCGATGAAGCTGTCCTTCGACAGCGTGCTGGTCGGATGGGGCTGGTTGTACAACATCGTCATCATCGGCCTGCTGTTCACGTTCGTCGGCAACATGGTCACGTGGTCGATCGGAGCGAACCACTCGATGGCCGCGACCGGGCTCGACAAGACGGCGCCGGGCGTGTTCGGCCATGTGAACCGTCGCTTCAAGACCCCGGACTACACGTTCGTCCTCTGGGGCGTCGTGGCGACCATCGTCACCCTGTTGAACTACGCCCTGTTCGGCACCAAGGAGAACATCTTCTGGACGATCTTCGCCCTGAG
Source organism: Actinomycetota bacterium (assembly GCA_012719015.1). Taxonomy (GTDB): domain Bacteria; phylum Actinomycetota; class Thermoleophilia; order UBA2241; family UBA2241; genus CAIXSE01. The sequence goes on along the minus strand of JAAYBE010000125.1, from coordinate 4,458 downwards.
CTCGATCGTCTTCCTTCTCCCGTATCTGCTCATGTTCCCCTCGCTGATCGTCCTGCGCTTCAAGCGCCCCGACCAGCCGCGCCCGTACGTGGTACCCCTGGGCCGCCTGGGTGTCTGGCTGTGGCCCCTCCTGTGCGAGGCGGGGATCGTCTTCACGCTGGTGCTGTTCTTCTGGGTGGTGCCCGAAGACGTCCCCAGGTCGACCTTCTGGGGCATCACCGTCGGGGGGACGATCGTGTCGATCCTGATCGGCTGGTGGCTGAGCCTGCGCAGCCGCACGCGGGACAAGTGATCGTGGAGGGCCAGTGAGCACTGACAAGACAAGCGGTGACGGCCGGCGTGTGGTCGTGGCCCTGGGCGGCAACGCCATCCTGCAGCCCGGGCAGGTCGGCACGTTTGAGGAACAGCTGTTCAACGTCGACGGCGCGATGCGGCGGATCGCCGCGCTGGTGGAGGACGGCTGGCACGTCGTGCTCACGCACGGCAACGGCCCCCAGGTCGGCAACCTCCTGATCCAGAACGCGCTCGCCGCCAAGACCGTGGCGCCGATGCCGATGGACGTCTGCGGCGCCATGAGTCAGGGTCAGATCGGCTACATGGCCGCCCAGACGCTGGCCAACCACCTGCGCAAACGCCGTCTCGACGTCCCGGTGGTCACACTGGTCACACAAGTGGCCGTCGACCCGAAGGACAAGGCCTTCGCACGTCCGTCCAAGCCGGTCGGCCCCTTCTACTCCGAGGCCGAGGCACGGAAGATGATGCTCGAGGACGGCCTCACGATGCGCGAGGACGCGGGGAGAGGCTGGCGCCGCGTGGTGCCGAGCCCCGAACCACGCGAGATCGTCGAGCTCGAGGCGATCCGCGATCTCGTCGAGGCCGGGGTCCTCGTCGTCTGCTCGGGCGGGGGCGGCGTTCCCGTGGTGAGGAGCCGAGGCGCCCTCTCGGGCATCGACGCGGTGATCGACAAGGACCTCGCCGCCGCCCTGCTGGCGCGCGAGCTCGGCGCCGACGCCCTCCTCGTCCTCACCGACGTGCCCAAGGCCTACGTACACTACGGCACTCCACAGCAGACCGCGCTCGACACCGTCACCGCCGGCGAGATGCGCGCCTACGCCGCCGAGGGCCACTTCAAGGCGGGCTCCATGGGTCCCAAGGTCGAGGCCTGCCTGCGCTTCGTCGACGCCGGTGGCGAGAGCGTCATCGCCTCGCTCACCGAGGTCGGCCCGGCGCTCGCCGGCAGAGCCGGCACGCACATCGTGCCGGACGCGCCGGCTGCTCGGACGCAGACGCCACGGAGAGCCGCGCAAAGGACACCGGCACGCAAGAAGACGGCGGCCGGTCAGACGGACGAGAAACCGCCAGACCGACGCCGGACCACCGTCGCACGACCACGGAGAGAGGAGAACCCGTGAGCAAGCTCATCGACAGCACCCCGCGCGCGGACGGCTTCCGCATGCCGGGGGAGTTCGAACCCCACAGACAGATCTGGATGCTCTGGCCGCAGCGCCCGGACAACTGGCGCCTCGGCGGCAAGCCTGCACAGCGGGCCTGGGTCGACGTGGCCAGCGCGATCTCCCGCTTCGAGCCCGTGACGGTCGGCGTGAACCACGACCAGTACGAGAACGCCGTGAACATGCTGCCCGGCAGCGTGCGCGTGGTGGAGATCTCGAACAACGACTCCTGGATGCGCGACTGCGGCCCCTCCTTCGTCGTCAACGACAAGGGCGACGTCCGCCTCGTGGACTGGGGCTTCAACGCCTGGGGCGGCCTCTACGACGGTCTGTACTTCCCCTGGGACAAGGACGACCTCGTGGCGCAGAAGGTGGCCCAGATCGAACAGGTCGACCGCTACAAGGCGCCGCTCATCATGGAGGGCGGCTCCTTCCACGTGGACGGCGAGGGGACCGTGCTCACCACCGAGGAGTGTCTGCTCAGCCCGGGACGCAACCCGGATCTGACGCGTGAGCAGATCGAGGAGCACCTGCGCGACTACCTCAACGTCGAGAAGGTCATCTGGCTGGGCAAGGGGATCGACCCCGACGAGACCAACGGCCATGTGGACGACGTGGCCTGCTTCGTGCGACCGGGCGTGGTGATGGCCGCCGTCACCGACGACAAGGACGACTGGCGCTACGAACTGCTGCAGGACAACCTGCGCCGACTGCGCGAGACCACGGACGCCAAGGGCCGGAAGCTCGAGGTGATCACCCTGCCGATGCCGGCCATCCTGGAGATCACCGAGGATGAGGCCTGGGGCATCGACAGCGCGGAAGGGACGATCCCGCGGCGTCCCGGCGACAAGACCGCGGCCTCGTACCTCAACTTCCTGATCGTCAACGGCGGCATCATCCTGCCGACGTTCGACGACCCGTACGACAACCCGGCCCGTGGGATCGTCGCCGGGGCGTTCCCGGACCGAGAGGTCGTGACCGTGCCGGGACGGGAGATCGTCCTGGGCGGCGGCAACGTGCACTGCATCACACAACAGCAGCCGCGCGGCTGACGCGACGCCGGAGCGCGACCCATGGGTGCGCACGGCTGAGGCCGGACCGCACCGACGGGCGACCATGACGAAGGGCGGGGAGCCGTGGCTCCCCGCCCTTCGCACGTCTGCTCTCGAGCGGCGGCCGGCTCGGGACGGCTGCCGCAGCCGCCACGAGCGGCTCAGGCGCGACGAGGCCCCGACGGCTCCGGGCCGCACGGCGTCGTCGCCGCGCCGGGCGGGTTGTGCTCGTGGGCTCTCATCACAGCGGGTACAATCGGCGTGGAGCCGGAGCCCGCGCTTCGGCGGGGGCGCGTCGACGCCGGCGTCGCGGCCCTTCCCCGCAGCAAGTGGAGGTCGACCCCTGTGAGTACCGCGCGTACCGTCGAGGACCGTATCCAAGCGACCGCGCGATCCATCTTCGCCGCCATGGCCCTGGAGAAGCCACGCCGACTGAGCCGCGAGCGTCTTCAGGGCGACATCATGGAATGGGCCATGGCCGACGAGCGTCTCAAGGTCGAGATGCTCCGTTTCGTCGACGTCTTCCCGGCGCTTCGCACTCACTCCGACGTCGCCCGTCACCTGCGCGAGTACTTCGGCCGCGAGGACGTCGCGGCGCCGGCGGCTTTGCGCTGGGGGGTGAGCCTCACGGGACTGCGCTCGCCGCTCGCTCCTCTCGCGACCGCGGTCATCCGCCGCCAGATCAAGGCGTTCGCGCAGCGCTTCATCGTGGGCAGGGACGCCCGCGACGCGATGCCCGCGCTGCGCGCCCTGCGCCGGGACGGCGTGGGCTTCACCCTGGACGTGCTCGGCGAGGCGACCGTGAGCGACGCGGAGGGCCTCGCTTACCAGCGCACCTATCTCGACCTGCTGGACGACCTCGCCACCGAGGCCGCCTCCTGGCCTGTGGTCCCTGTGATCGACAAGGCGGCGTGGGGTCCCCTGCCTCGTCTCAACCTCAGCCTCAAGGTCACCTCGCTCCACTCCCAGATCGACCCGCTGGATCTTCACGGCAGCGTGGCGGCGGTGAAGGACCTCCTGCGCCCGATCTTCCGCCGGGGCATCGAGGCGAGGGCCGCACTCACGATCGACCTGGAGCAGTCCCGTTTCCGTGACCTCACCCTGGACGTGTTCACCTCGCTCCTCGACGAGGAGGAGTTCCGTGGATACGAGGACGCCGGGATCGTGCTGCAGGCCTATCTGCGCGACGCCGAACAGGACCTGCAGCGGCTCGTGGCGTGGGCGCGCGAACGCAGCCGCCACTTCCACCTGCGCCTGGTCAAAGGTGCGTACTGGGACTACGAGACGGTGATCGCCGCCCAGGAGGGCTGGCCGACCCCCGTGTTCACGCACAAGGCGGACACCGACGCGATGTACGAGACGATGGCCTGCCAGATGCTCGAGGCGGCCGACGTGATCAGGCCCGCCTTCGCCAGCCACAACGTGCGTACGCTGGCAGCCGCCATCGAGACCGCCCGTGAGCTCGGCCTCGCGGACGACGCCTTCGAGCTGCAGATGCTGCACGGCATGGGCGACGCGATCAAGGCCGCGGTCGGCAGTCTCGGCCTGCGGGTGCGTGAGTACGCTCCCGTCGGCGAGCTCATCCCCGGGATGGCCTATCTTGTCCGGCGGCTGCTCGAGAACACGGCCAACGACTCGTTCCTGCGGCAGACGTTCGTCGAGGGCGCGGCCGTGGACGACCTCGTGAGACCGCCCCGACCGTCGGCGGACTTCCGCACGACCCCTGCCCGGCTGCCGACGGTGGAGCCGACCGACCCGGAGGCGCCCGGGAGGTTCGTCAACCAGCCGCACGCGGACTTCTCGCGCCGCGAGAACCGCGACGCGTACGACGCGGCCCTGGCGACGGTGCGGGAGCGCTGCGGCGCCCACCATCCCCTGCGCATCGGCGGCCGCGACATCGAGACGGTGCGCAGACTCGACTCGGTGAACCCCGCCGCCCCGGAAGAACTGATCGG
>JAAYBE010000001.1 GCA_012719015.1 Actinomycetota bacterium | reverse complement strand
GGTCCTTCACGACGTCGCCGAGCTCGCCCGGCAACGACCCGGGGGCCGTCCATCCGAGACGACCCTCGCGGTGTTTGAGCTCTGGGTCGATGCTGAACTGCCGCGCGACCTCCTCGAAGGGCCGACCGGCGTCGAGGCGGGCCAGCGCGTTGCCGGCGATCCCCTCGTTGCGCACGAAGATCGCCCCGAGGTCTACCGCCGGGGCGGTGCGGAAGGCGTCACGGTGACGCCGGTAGAAGCGGCGCGCCTCCGCGGACCCGGCGCGCAGCCCCGGGTACCGCGCCCGGGCGACGGCGGCGAAGAGCTCGGCCGCCTCCAGGCTGGAGCGCAACTGCGCGGCACTCATCCCGGCCTCCCGCAGCGCGGCCTGCAGGGCGGCGTCGCCGCCCAGCCGCCGGGCGAGGTCCGCGCGGCGGCGCGCCACGGCCGCCTCGTCCACCTTGATGCCGAGCTGCTCCGCCTCACCGCGCAGCGCCTCCCGCTCCGCCGCCCGGCGCAGGACCTCGTCGGCGCCGGGCTCCTCGCCGTCCAGCAGACGCAGCTCGGCCCGCATCGCGTCGACGGCGCTGCGATGCACGTCGCGGCCGTCGACCGTCGCGACGACGGGGTCGTCCGGCGGCGGCGGCCCGCCGCCGCAGCCGACCGCGGCCGCCCAGACCGCGCCCGCCAGGAGCAGCAGGGCGAGCAGCCGCGTCACGCCGCGCAGGGGGCCCGACGGAGCGGGCGATGCGGACGCGGCGGAGGACACGGCGACGGGCGCGCGGGCGCCCGGGGATCAGGCCCCGGGCCGCGGCGCCGGGCGGGCGTCGGCGAAGGGCTCGTCGGCGACGCTGCGCCGCCCGTCCGCGAAGCGGGCCGGGAAGTAGCAGGCCACCTCGTGCCTCGCGCCGGCGTCGCCACCGGTGCCGACCAGCCGCGGCATGGCCTCGGCGCAGATCGGCCGCGCCCGCGGGCAGCGTGGGTGGAAGACGCAGCCGCTCGGAGGAGCCGCCGGGCTGGGCACATCGCCCTCCAGGATGATGCGCCGGCGGGCGCGCTCGGTGTGCGGGTCGGGGATCGGCACCGCCGAGAGCAGCGCCTCGGTGTACGGGTGCTGGGGCCGGTCGTACAGCACCCCGCTGTCCGAGATCTCGACGATCTTGCCGAGGTACATCACGGCGACCCTGTCGGAGATGTGCTTGACCACCGAGAGGTCGTGGGCGATGAACACGTAGGTGAGGTCGAACTCGTCCTGCAGGTCCTCGAGCAGGTTGATCACCTGCGCCCGGATGCTGACGTCGAGGGCGCTGACCGGCTCGTCGCAGATGATCAGCTTGGGGTTGAGCGCCAGGGCGCGGGCGATGCCGATGCGCTGGCGCTGCCCGCCGGAGAACTCGTGCGGGTACCGCTCGGCGTGTTCGGCGTTGAGCCCGACCGTCTCGAGCAGCTCGAACACGTGCCGCCTGCGCTCCGCCGGCGTGCCCACCCGGTGGATCTTGAGCGACTCGCCGACGATGTCGCGCACGCGCATGCGCGGGTTCAGCGAGGCGTACGGGTCCTGGAAGATGATCTGCATGTCGCGGCGCAGCTTCTGCATCTCGGAGCGCGAGGCCCGCATGACGTCGACGCCGTCGAAGGACACCTCGCCGCCGGTCGCGGCGATGAGGCGCAGGATGGAGCGGCCGGCGGTCGACTTGCCGCAGCCGCTCTCCCCCACCAGACCCAGGGTCTCGCCCCTGTCGACCGAGAAGCTGATGCCGTCGACCGCGTACACCGTCCCTGTCTGGCGCTTGAGGATCCCCGTCTTGATGGGGAAGTGCTTGGTCAGGTCGCGCACCTCGAGCAGGCTCATGACGCCTCCCTGCTGAAGCGCGGCAGCGCCTCGCGCGTCGCCACCCGCTCGTCCAGCGGGATCCAGCAGTTGACGCCGTGCTCCGGCCCGACGGTCTCGTGCGCCGGCCAGTGGTCCGGGCACTCCTCGCGCACGTAGGCGCAGCGGTCGGCGAAGGGGCAGCCCTCGCGCAGCGCGATGAGGTCCGGAGGTTGGCCCTTGATGGGGGTGAGCCGCGTCTTCTCGGCGAGGTCGAGCCGCGGCAGCGACCCCAGCAGCCCCCACGTGTAGGGGTGGTGCGGGTTGTAGTAGATCTCGTCCACGGGGCCGGACTCCACGGTGCGGCCCCCGTACATCACCATCACCTTGTCGGCGATCTCGGCGACCACGCCGAGGTCGTGGGTGATGGCGATCACGCCGCTCTCGTAGGTGGCCTGCATCTCGCGGATCACGTCGATGATCTGGGCCTGGATGGTGACGTCGAGCGCCGTGGTGGGCTCGTCGGCGATCAGGATGTCCGGGTTGCAGCTGATCGCCATGGCGATCATGGCGCGCTGCCGCATGCCGCCGGAGTACTCGAACGGGTACTGCTTGACGCGCTTCTCGGCGTCGGGGATCCCGACCCGCTTGAGCAGGGCGGCGGCCATCTCCCACGCCTCATGCTTGTCCTTGTCCTGGTGCAGCATGATCGCCTCGACGATCTGCTGACCGACCTTGACCACGGGGTTGAGGCTCGTCATGGGGTCCTGGAAGATCATCGCGATGTCGTTGCCGCGCACGTGGCGCATCTCCTCGTCGGAGATCGCGCGCAGGTCGCGGCCGCGCAGACTGATGCTCCCCCCGACCACCCTGCCCGGCGGGTCGGGGATCAGGCGCATGACCGACAACGCGGCGACGGTCTTGCCCGAGCCTGACTCGCCGACGATGCCGAGCGTCTCCTGACGGTCGAGCGTGAAGCTCACCCCGTTGACGGCCTTGACCACCCCGGCGTAGGTGAAGAAGTGGGTCGAGAGATCGGTGACCTCGAGCAGGCGCTCCGCCATGGCTATTCCTTGAGCTTCGGGTCGGTGGCGTCGCGCAGGCCGTTGCCGAACGAGATGAAGCCGAACACGGTGACCGTGAGGGCGATGCTGGGGAACGTGAGCATCCACCAGCTGCCCGCCCAGAAGTAGCTCAGATAGTCGGAGATCATCTTGCCCCAGGAGGCGTCGGGCGGCTGGATGCCGATGCCGAGGTAGCTCAGCGCCGCCTCGGTGACGATGGCGCCGCCGATGCCCATCGCGATGGCCACGTAGATCGGCGCCATCGTGTTGGGCAGCACGTGGCGGAAGATGACGCGCAGGTCGCTGGCGCCCTGGGCGCGGGCGGCCTCCACGTACTCCATCGCCTTGACGCTGAGCACCGAGCCCCGGTTGAGGCGCGCGTAGGTCGCCCAGCCGAGGATGCCGATCGCGATGAAGACGTTCTGGAAGCCCGGCCCCAGGACGACCATGATGAGCAGCACGAAGAGGATGTAGGGGAAGGCGAAGAAGATGTCGGCCAGCCGCATGATGACGGAGTCCACCCAGCCGCCGTAGTACCCCGAGATGGGGCCGAGGACGAGGCCGATGATGAGCGCGATGGCCACGGCGATGACGCCGACGAGCAGCGAGATGCGCGTGGCGACGAGCGTGCGCGACAGGATGTCGCGGCCCACGTAGTCCGTGCCGAAGGGGTGGCTCCACGAGGGCGGCGAGCCGCGGCCCTCGGGCGAGAGGTCGTAGTTGGTCGCGTTGGGAGGGTACGGCGCCAGATAGCCCTTGGGCGTCACCCAGGCGACCACCTGGATCATGCCCACGATCATGAAGACGGTGATGATGCCCAGGCCGACGAGGGCGAGATGGTTGCGCTTGAGGCGGCGCCACGTGTCGCTCCACAGCGTGAGCGGCCGCTTGCCGTCCCCGGCCTGCTCCTCGTGCCGGCGCTCCAGCCGCTCGCCGGCGACCTCCGCCGCGTCGCGCGCGTCCACGGCGCCCGACGAGACGATGACGTTGCCGCCGTCGTCGAGCGGGTCGTGCGCGGAGCGTCCCGGGGCGCGCGGATCGTCGAAGGACACGCCTCAGCCCTCCAGCCGGATGCGCGGGTCGACCCAGGCGTACCCGAGGTCGACGAACAGGTTCGCGAACACGTACACCAGCGTGGCGAAGAGCACGCCGCCGGCGACCACGGGGAGGTCGCGTGCGCCGATGGCCTGGTAGATCATGAGGCCGATCCCCGGCCGGTTGAACACCGTCTCGGTGAGGATGGCGCCGCCCATCAGCGCGCCCAGGTCGATGCCGGCGATGGTCATGACCGGGATCACCGCGTTCTTGAACGCGTGCTTGCGCACCACCATACCCTCGGAGACGCCCTTGGCCCGCGCCGTCCGGATGTAGTCGGCCCTGATCACCTCGAGCATGGACGCGCGCTGCATGTACGAGATGTAGGCGACCTCGATGAGGCCCAGGGTCACGGCCGGCAGGATCAGCGTGGCGAGGCTGCTCCACGACGCCGGGATCACGCCGAGGACGTTGTCGCCGGCGCCGGTGAGCGGGAACACGTTGTACCCGGTCCACTCCTGCAGCTTGAGGCCGAAGAGCCACTGCATGAACACACCGAGCACGAACACCGGGATGCCCCAGATGATCAGCGCGGTGGTGGTGAGCGCCGTGTCCCAGAACGTGAACTGCCGCAGCGCCGAGTAGATGCCCAGCGGGATGCCGAGCAGCTCGATCAGGACGGCGGCCACCGCGAGCTGGATCGTGTTGGGCGCATTCTCCACGATCATCTGCAGCACGGGCTTCTGCAGCTGGTAGGACTCCCCGAGGTCGCCGCGCACCAGCCGCCCGACGAAGCGGTAGTACTGGATGTAGATGGGCTGGTCGAGGCCCAGCTGCGTGCGGATCGTGGCGATCCGCTCCGGGGTCGCGTTCTTGCCCGCCAGTTGCTGCGCCGGGTCGCCCGGGATCGCGAACATGATGACGAACGTGATGACGGTCACGCCGATGAGGACGATGACCAGCTGGATAAGCCGCCGGATGACGTAGGTGACCATGCGCTCGTTCTACCTCGTGCCTGCGCTCACGTCCGGATGTGGTCGCCCTTCGTGGCCGGAGTGACGAAGGGCGGCCCGCCGCTCGTGGCGGCAGGCCGCCCCTGCCACGACTAGGCGCAGTGTACGCACCCGCGACTGCGCCCGCAAGTCACGCCGTCGGCCTTACTCGGCCGCCTGCTCGGGGATCCACAGGGTCCACATGTCGGTGAAGCCCATGGGGTTGTGGACGTAGTTGGCGACGCGGTTGTTCGTCACCCGGAAGTCCCGGTAGAAGTAGAGCGGCGAGGCCGGCATGTCGGTGAGGATCTGCTTCTCGGCCTGCAGATACAGGTCGTAACGCTGCTGCGCGTCCATCGTGGAGCGCGCCTCCTGGAGCAGCTTGTCCACCTCGGGGTTCGAGTAGAACGTGTAGCTGCCGGTGCGCGCCTGGTCGGACTGGAACAGCGGGTAGAGGAAGTTGTCCATCGACGGGTAGTCGGCGATCCAGCCCATGCGGAACAGCTGGCTGCCGCCGCCCTTGTTGCCCTTGGACAGCTTGTCGAGGAACGTGCCCCACTCGAAGTTGCTGAGCTTGACGTCGATACCGGCGTTCTGCCAGCCGGCCTGGAGCACCTCGGCGATCTTCTGGTGCCCCTCGTCGGTGTTGTACCAGTACTCGAGCGTCGGGGCGCCGCCCATGTCGTCGATCGTCGACTTGGCGGCCTCGGGGTCGTAGGCCCAGGGGTTCTGGCCCTCGGCGTACCCCGGCATGCCGAGCGGGACGTAGCCGGTGGCCGGCAGCGGCACGCCCTCGTTCACGATGTTGATCACGTTCTGCGCGTCGGTCGACTGCGAGATGGCCTGACGCAGTTCGGCGTTCTGGCCGAGCGTCGGGTCCTTCATGTTCATGCCGACGTAGTACAGCGCGAGCGTCGGCCAGCGCTTGGCGGTCCACTGCCCGCTCTTGACCTCAGGCTTGTTCTCGGCCGCGGCGACCTGGCCCGGCGGCACGGTGGTGTAGTCGAGCGTGCCCTTCTGGAACTCGAGCCATTCGGTCTGCGACGAGGTGATGATCGGCATGTTGATGGTGTCGATGTACGGACCGGCGCCCTCGCTCGTGTCCCAGTAGTCGGGGTTCTTGACCAGCGTCACGCTCTGGTTGTTCTTCCACGACTCGACCATGTACGGGCCGGTGCCGACCGGCTTCTGGCTGAACTTCTTGGCGCCGATCTCCTTGGCGTAGTCGACCGGCCACGCCGCGGCCACCGTGTGGCCCAGCGTCTGCGGGAACTCGGCGAACGGGTAGCGGAGCTTCACCTCGAGCGTGTAGTCGTCGAGCGCCTTGACGCCGGTGAGGCCCTTCTTGGTGTCGACCTGGTAGCCGCCGTCGTCGCTGCCCTCCACGGGCGCGAGGATGTAGGAGACGAACGACTCGTTGGCCGGGTCAGTGACGTAGTTCCATCCGTCGACGAAGTCCTGCGCCTTGACCTCACGGCTCACCGGAGCCTGGAACATGACCCCCTTCTTGAGGTGGAAGGTCCAGGTCTGGGAGTCGGTGGACTCCCACTTCTCGGCGATGTCCGGCACGGCCTCCATCTCGCCCTTGTCGTTGAGCACGTACTTGGTGAGACCCTGGAAGACCTGGTGGGCGACCTGCATGCCCTCGGACTCCTGGGCGTTGACCGGCTCGATCGAGACGGGGTTGGCCGAGAGCGGATAGTTGTAGGTGCCGCCGGCGACGGGCGTGCCTTGATCGCCGGTTCCGCCGTTCCCGGTGGATTCCTTGGCTCCGCACGCGCCCAGCAGCAGCGCGGCGACGATGAGGACCGCGGCCACGGCCAGCAGGCCGCGCCATCTCCTCGTGGGCTTCTTCACGGTGACCTCCTTGATGACGTGTGGTGAGAGACTCCCCCCGGAGCCCCGCCCCGGCCGCCGAGCCGAACGTGACGATCGGACCGCGGCCATGACCGGCCTTCGCTTGCCTGCGTGGGCGCCGGCGTCGTCGCGCGCCCACTGAGCTACTCTACCCGCTCGCAAACCTCCCCATCCGGCCCGCTCACCGGAGCCAGACCGCCCGCAGGTCCGTCGTACCCATCGGATCGACGGAGAACGCATGCAGACGCGGCCCGACCACCCGCACGTACCGGTAGAAGTACAGGGGGATCGCGGGCATGTCCGTGAGGATGAGCTTCTCAGCCTGGGCGTAGAGGTTGTGCCGCTGGTTCGCGTCGAGCGTCGCGCGCGCCTTCTGGAGCAGCTCGTCGACGCCGGCGCTCGAGTAGAACGTGTAGCTGCCCGTGGGCGAGTGGTCCGACTGGAACAGCGGATACAGGAACGCGTCCATGGAGGGGTAGTCGGCGATCCAGGCCAGGCGGAACAGCTGGCTGCCGCTCCCCTTGTCTCCGCGCGAGAGCTTCTCGACGAACGCACCCCAGGCGTACCCGGTCGCCCTCACGGAGAGGCCGGCCTCCTCCCACCCGGCGACCAGGGTGTCGGCGATCTGGCGGTGGTCCTCGTCGACGTCGTACCAGTACTTGAGGACGGGGACGCCGCCCAGCCCCGTCATCAGCGACGCCGCCGCCTCGAGGTCGTAGGGATAGGGGTTCTGGCCGGCCTTCTGGCCGGGGATCCCCGGCGGCACGTATCCGCCGGCCGACCCGGCCACTCCCTGGCTCACCTCGTCGATCACCGCCTGGGCGGTCGCCGAGCGACACAGCGCGCGGCGCAGCTCAGGGCTGCCGCCGAGCGTGGGGTCGGTCATGTTCATCCCGACGAGGTACACCGCCGCCGCGGGCCAGTCGCCGACCGTCCAAGCGCCGGCGGCCACCTCCGGGCCGCCGGAGACGGCCTCCAGCTGCTCCCGCGGGACCTGCGAGCAGTCGAGCTTGCCGGCCTCGAAGTCGGCCCACATGGACTCGACGTCGTCGTAGATCGGCAGCCTCACCGCGTCCACCCAGCCGGCCCGTTCGGCGTCCCAGTAGGCCGGGTTCTTCGCGAGACGGATCTCCTTGCCCCGCCGCCAGGACACCACGGCATATGGGCCGGTGCCCACCGGAGCCTTCGCGAAGGCTTTGTCGCCGACCTCGTCGATGTGGTCCACGGGGGTGACGGCCGCGACCGGGTGGCCGAGGATCGCCGGGAAATCGGCCAGCGGGTAGCGCAGCCTGACCTCGAGCGTGAAGTCGTCGACCGCGGTCACGCCGACGAGCCCCTTGGTCGTGTCGGTCTGGAAGCCGCGGTCGTCGCAGCCCTCGATGGGCGCGAGGATGTAGGCGACGTACGATCCGTTCTCCGGGTCGGTGACGCGCGTCCACGAGGCGACGAAGTCCTGCGCCGTCACCGGCCGGCTCACCGGCGCCTGGAACGTGACCCCACGCTTGAGGTGGAAGACCCAGGTCTGGGCGTCGGTGGACTCCCAGTCGGCGGCGATGTCCGGCTCCGTGACGAGCACGCCGTCGTCGTCGAGCGTCCACCTGGTCAGCCCCTGGAAGACCTGGTGGGCCACCTGCAGGCCGGAGGCGTCCTGGGCGTTGAGCGGCTCGATGGAGACGGGCTCGCCGGGCAGCGGGCACACCAGGGTCCCGCCGGGCTGCGGCGCGGCGTCGCCGTCGCCGGCCGCGCCGCCGG
>JAAYBE010000124.1 GCA_012719015.1 Actinomycetota bacterium | reverse complement strand
CTCAGGCAGATGCCGTCGAAGCGCTTGACCCATTCCTCGCGCTCCTCGCGCGTGAGCGGGTCCGGGTCCGCCGTCAGTCCCTCGCGCAGCTTGCGCCTCTCCACGTCGGAGAGTCCGTCCCAGAGCAGGTAGTAGTCGACGAGGTTGGCCTTCTCGGGCTTGGGGAGCTCCTGCCGGATCGGCAGCGCGAGCGTCTTGGGATGCTGCTGCAGCAGCCACTTGTCGGCCTTGTCGCAGGCCAGACGCGTGCAGTGCACGCGGGACTGCTGGCCTGCGCCCATACCGATCACCTGCCCGTCGCAGGCGACGCCGACCGAGTTGGACTGCGTGTACTTGAGGGCCACCGTCGCCACGATCAGGGTCTCGAGCACGTCGTCCGGCAGGGGCGCGGTTCCAGCGGCCGCGCCGCGGGCGGCCGCGTCGGGCGCGCTGCCGGCGGCCCGGAACAGTCCCGGGGTGATCCGGGCGGTGTTGCGCTTCTGGGTCATGGTGAAGCCGAAGACCTGGCGCGACTCCACGTCGGGCGGCTCGTAGTCCGGGTCGACGGCGAGGATCATGTAGGCGCCGTCGCGTTTGGCCGTCAGGAGCTCGAGCGCCGCCGGTTCGAACCCGGGGGCGATGATGAGGTCGGACACCTCGTCGAAGAGCATCCGCGCCAGCGAGAGGTCGACCACGTCGCTCACGGCGGCGACGTCACCGAACGAGCACATGCGGTCGCCGCCGCGGGCGCGCACGTAGGCCGTCGCCAGCGGCGAGTACTCCTCGTCGCCGAGGAACTGGGAGGCGCGATACGGCGCGGACAGCTCGCCGGCGACGGCGGCGCCGGCCGGGCTCACGTGCTTGAAGGACGCGGCCGCCGGCTTCCCGGTCGCCTCCTTCAGCTCGCGCACCAGCTGCCAGGCGCCGAGCGCGTCGAGGAAGTTGATGTAGCCCGGCCGTCCGCTCAGCACGCGGAGACCGGCCTCCTCCGGGACCGTGACCCCCGCGGGCGTCTGATGCGGGTTGCAGCCGTACTTCAGGGCGATCTCCATCGGGCTTCCTTTCCGGCGGGTGTCACAGGCGCCGGATCAGTCTACGCCGTCCGCCCGGCCCGTCCAGCAGGAGAAGGAGCTGTCCGGCGGACGCCACCTCACCGGGGGACGCGGCTCAGAGTGAGAGCAACGCGATCCCGACGAACACCGCCGCGAAGGCGGCCCACTGGCGCGGAGCCAGCCGTTCGTGCAGCAGCAGCTGGGCGTAGGCCGTCACCACGACCGGCGAGAGCGAGCCGAGGATGCTGATCACGCTCAGGTAGCCCAGCCCGGTGGCGATGATGAACAGGAAGTTGGCGGCCGCGAGCAGAAGGCCGATCGCAGCGAGCACGGGCACGTTCTGCCCCCGGAGAGACAGGCCGCGGCCGCTCAGGAGCAGGTAGCCGGCGAGCACGACGGCGGAGGCCACACGTGTGGAGAAGACCGCCCACACAGGGCTCTGCTGCCCGGTCGTGCCGTAGATGAGCAGCATGAAGCCCCAGGCGAGCGCCGTCAGCGCGGCGAGGAGCACGGCTCTGCGTGCATGTGCGGGGTGCTTGCCGTGTTGCGGCGCCCGCGAGATCAGCGCCACGCCGGCGATCGTGACCGCCATGCCCACGTACGCATGCAGTCCGGGGCGCTCGCCGAGCAGGATCCCGGCCGTCACCGGGAGGAGCACCTGTGCGGCGATGACCGGCGCCACCACGCTCATCGTGCCGATGGCCAGCGCCTTGTAGAACATGACGAGGCCGGCCGCCGTGGCGACGCCGGTGAGGATGAGGAGGAGGGCGTCCCGGCCGGCCGGCGGCGGTTGCGTCGCGGCGGCGAGGCCGACCGCGGCGGCCAGGGCGGCGGCGATCTGGCTCCAGGCCGTGACCTGCCACACCGAGCGCGTCCGCGTCTCGACCCCGGCGAGGTAGTTCGAGGTCCCCCAGGCGAGGCTCGAACACAGGGCGAGGAGGGCGGCGAGCATCTAGGCCCGCGAGGTCCGTGCGTCTTGCCGGGGCGGCAGCATGGCGGGAAGCATACCCCAGCTGCCTGCGGCCCTCGTCGGGGCGTCGGCGGCATGGGCGGACAGGTAGGATATCGAGGGGGAGCGGCGAGGGCGTCCGCTCCGCGGCCGGTGGCGGCGCACGGCCGCCCTCCCGTCGCGGCCGCCGATCGAGGCGCACTCACGCCCGCCGGACCGGGGGTCCGGCCGGGCCCGATGCAGAGGAGGACGGGTGACCGACGGGTCCAGGTTCTACATCGACGGACAGTGGGTCGAGCCGGTCCGGCCCGGTGACGAGATCGTCGTCGTGGACCCGGCGACCGAGGAGGAGGTGGGCAAGGTCGCGGCCGCGTCCGTCGCCGATGTCGACGCGGCGGTGCAGGCGGCCCGGCGCGCCTTCGGGGGCTGGTCGCGGACCACGCGTGACGAGCGCCTCGACCTCCTCCTCGCCCTGCGTGAGGAGTACAAACGACGTATCCCGCGCATCGCCGAAGCCATGACGACCGAGGTCGGCATCCCCAGAGGTCTCGCCGCGGGGGGTCAGGCCCTGGCGGGAGCGAGCCATCTCAGGGAGGCCGCGGAGGCGCTGCGCAGCTTCCCGCTGGAGCAGGACTGGGGCAGCACCCGCATCCGGCGTGAGCCGGTGGGCGTGTGCGCGCTGCTCGCTCCGTGGAACTGGCCGATGAACCAGGTGACCTGCAAGGTCGCCCCCGCGCTCGCCGCCGGCTGCACCATGGTGCTCAAGCCGAGCCGTCTGGCGTCGCTGTCGGCTCTCGTCTTCGCCGAGGCCGTGGATGCGGCCGGTGTGCCCGCCGGCGTCTTCAACATGCTCAACGGCGCTGGGTCGGCTCTGGGCAAGGCGTTCGCCGTCCACCCCGAGGTCGACATGGTGTCGCTGACCGGGTCCACCGCCGTCGGCGGGGCGGTCGGCGTGGCCGCGGCGCCGTCGATCAAGCGCGTGTCCCTCGAGCTGGGCGGCAAGTCGGCCAACATCGTGTTCGGCGACGTCGACGTCCCGAAGGTCGTCCGCGCCGGTACGCTGGCCGTGATGCACAACTCCGGCCAGACCTGTAACGCCCCGACGCGCATGCTGGTGGCAGAGGAGATCTACGACGAGGCCGTCGAGGTCGCGGCGCAGACGGCCGACAGCGTCGTGGTGGGCGACCCCCGCGACACCGCGACGTTCATGGGGCCGGTGGCCGGACGCAGACAGTACGAGAGGGTGCGCGGCTACATCGAGGGCGGGATCCGCGAAGGCGCGCGGCTGGTGGCGGGTGGACTCGCGAGGCCGGACGGGCTCGACAAGGGGTTCTACATCCGGCCCACCGTCTTCGCCGACGTCAGCGCCGACATGCGCGTCTTCCGGGAGGAGATCTTCGGCCCCGTGCTCTGCATGACCCCGTTCCGCGACGAGGATGAGGCGATCGAGCTCGCCGATGCGACGGAGTACGGCCTCTCCGGGTATGTGCAGTCGGCCGATCTGGAGCGGGCGCGGCGCGTGGCGAGCCGCCTGCGCACGGGGATGGTGCACCTGAACGGCGCTCCGACTGATGCGGCGGCGCCGTTCGGCGGGT
>JAAYBE010000123.1 GCA_012719015.1 Actinomycetota bacterium | reverse complement strand
TGGAGATCGCCCGGCGTCTCGTCGCCGCGTCCCGCCGCGTGGCCATCATCGAGAACGAGATCGGCGACGTCGGCGTGGACGGAGCCGCCCTGGCGGCCGAGGGCCTCCAGGTCCGGGAGCTGTTCGGTGGCTGCGTCTGCTGCACTCTCCAGGTGGGCCTGGTCGACGCGCTCAAGGAGCTGGCCCGTACCTATCATCCGGACTACGTGATCGTGGAGCCGACCGGGATCGCACAGCCCTCGGACCTGACGACGACCGTGGCCCGGTATGCGGAGTGGGTGGAGGACGTCCGCGTCCTGACCCTGATCGACGCCGAGCGTCACGAGATGCTGGTGGAGGTCATCGGGCCCATGCTCGACGGGCAGGTCGCGGCCGCCGACGTGGTCGCCGTGACCAAGGTCGACACCGTGGACGACGGACGGCTCGCCGCCGTCCTCGCGGCGGTGCGGGCAGACGACGCGACCCGTCCTGTGGTCGAGGTGTCGGCACCCGTCGGCCTGAACGTGGACGAGTTGTTTGAGGCGGTCACGCGATGAGCGGGGCGCATACGCACGCGGGACACGCGCACGGGTCCGGCCCTGTGCCGGTGGTGTGCGCGCGCCGTCACGAACTGAGCCTCGACGGCGGTGCAGCCCGGCCGGGCGACGAGCTGGTGGCCGCGGTCCGGCGTCTGCTCGCCCATCTGCTGGCGACGCTCCGGGAGCGGGGCTGCCGGCTGATCGGGCACGTCAAGGGGCTGGTCGAGGCGGGCGCTGCAGGTCGCCTGCTGTTCAGTGCCACCTCCTTCGACGGCGAGCCCTCCTTCAGGGTCGAGCTGCGGGGGCCGGTGGGGGAGTGCACTCTGACCGTCAACGCCATCGTGTTCGGCGGCGACGAGGAGAGTGTCGCCGCCGCCGTCGCCGCGTCGACCCGACAGCTCGCCCCCTGGAGGCCGCAGCCGTGACCTCGGTGCTCATCGATTGGGACGTGCGGGTGGAGGTGGACGCCGCTCTGCGCGGCCAGGCCTCGGACCCGGACGAGATGCGCCGCCGTCGGCCCGAGATCGTCGGCGCCACAGCCGCCGCGGTCCGCGAGGCGCGGACCCTGATCGCCCCGCTCGTCCTCTCGCGTCGCCTCGCCGTGCGCAGCCACGCGCCGGACGCGCTCGAGCTCGAGACCGGCCGTCTCGAATGCGGCGCCTGGGCCGCCGGCCGTCTCAAGGAGGCGCGGGAGGTCATGGCCGTGGTGTGCACGATAGGACACGCGCTCGAGGCCAGGGTGAACGCCGTCTTCCCCTCCGACCCGGCGAAGGCGCTGGCCCTCGACGGGGCAGGGTCGGCGGCGGTCGACGCGCTCGCCGCCGAGGCTTGCGAGCGCTTCCGCCGCGAGAGCGCGGCCAGGGGACTGCCGGGGACGGTACAGTGCTGGCCCGGCTCGACGGCCTGGTCCACCGAGGCCGGCCAGCCCCTGATCTTCGGCCTCGTCGATCCGGACGGCCGCGAGGCCGACAGGGTGCGTCTGCTGCCGTCACGGCTCATCAAGCCCGTCAAGTCGGTCGCGTTCCTGCTCGGTCTGACCGCGCGGGCCACGGCGCCGGAGCACCAGTGCGAGTCGTGCTCGCTGGCCGCCGTGTGCCGCCACCGGCCGCGAGCACGGAGACCGCGATGATGGTGGATGCACACGGATCGCACGCCGGTCGGCGCCGCGACGAGGCCGCCGGCCAACGACACCAGGGAGGTGCTCAGTGGCGACGTTCGACGAGCAGTATCTCGCCGAGGTGAGAGGGCGGCTCAGGCCCCCCACCGAGGCGGAGTACAACAAGGCCACCGCGCGATGGCTGTTCGGCAGGAACGGCGACCTGATGCTCAAGTATGCGCCCTTCAGCTTCGTGCTGACCAAGCTCATGTGGAGGAAGGGGGAGGAGCCATGGGCGAGCTGAGCGCGGCCATCGCCGCCCTCGACGTCGGACGGACCCGGGAGGTAGTGGAGGCGGACCTGGGCACGGGTCGCGACCCCATGGAGCTCATCGACGAAGCCCGCGTGGGGCTGCAGACGGTGGGCGAGAAGTTCGACGCCGGCGAGTACTTCCTCATCGAGCTGGTGCGCGCGGCCCAGGTGTTCCAGGAGGCCGCCGAGCTGATCAACCCGAAGCTGCAGGAGCTGTACGGCGGCGGCGAGTCGCGCGGCAGGGTCCTCCTGGGCACGGTGGCCGGCGACATCCACGACCTCGGCAAGAGCATCGTCAAGGTGCTGCTCGAGTGCCGCGGCGTGGAGGTCATGGACCTGGGCGTCGACGTGCCCGCCGAGCGCTTCATCGAGGCGGCCCGTGAGTTCCGGCCCCAGGTCGTCGGCATGTCGGCGCTATTGACCGCCGCGATCCCCCAGTTCAAGGCGACGATTGAGGCGATGGAGGCGGCCGGCGTGCGCTCGGGCGTCAAGACCGTCGTCGGCGGCGGCACGGTGATCGATCTCGAGGCGTCCGTCGTCTCGGCCGACCATGTGGCGCTGGACGCCAACGAAGGGGTCGAGCGCATGCTCGAGTGGCTCGACGCCGGCGCCGTCGAAGGGGGTGCGTGATGGCGGAGACCATGACGCCCTATGAGCGCATGCGCGCCGTGTGGGAGTGCGAGGTGCCGGACCGTGTGCCGTACATGCCCATGGTGGTCTTCTTCGTCGCCCGCCAGGGCGGGCTGACGATCAAGGAGTTCGTCAGCCGGCCGGAGAAGTTCGTGGACGCGGCGCTCGACGGGCTCGATTACATCGGCGACGCGCAACACCCCGGGATCGCCAGCGCCAACCACATGTCGATGCTCGGGCATGC
>JAAYBE010000122.1 GCA_012719015.1 Actinomycetota bacterium | reverse complement strand
GCGCCCGCTGCGCGGCGAGGTAGTTCTCCAGCAGGTAGCCGCCGAAGTAGGCGGGGTCGTCCGAGTTGATCGTCACGAGGACGCCGGCGTCGAGCAGCTCTTTGAGCGGATGCCGGGAGAGGTCGGGCGTCACCTGCAGGGCGCGGTTGCTCAGCGGACACATCGTGAGGGCGATCCCGCGTGCGGCGAGTAGCCGCTGGAGTGCAGGGTCGCCGACAGCTGCCACGCCGTGATCGATCCGCCGGACTCCCAGCACCTCGAGGGCCTCGGCGATGTACTCGGGCGGGCCCTCCTCGCCGGCGTGCGCGACCGCGACCAGGCCCGCCGCCCGTGCCCTTTCGTACACCTCGGCGAAGTCCGCCGGAGGGTGACCGAGCTCGGCGGAGTCGAGCCCGACCCCGGTGATCACGTCGCGATGGTCGAGGGCCAGGTCCAGCATCTCCATCGCCTCGTCGACGGGCCTGTCGCGCAGGAAGCACATGATCAGCCGCCAGCTGATGCCGTGCTCCTTCTCGCCGTCACGCAGCCCACCGGCGATGCCGGCGACGACGTCGGCGAACGGGATCCCGCGCGTGACGTGGCTCTGCGGGTCGAAGAAGACCTCCACGTGCCGCGCGCCGTCGGCGGCGACGCGGTCCAGGTACGCGGTCGTGAGGTCGCGGAAGTCCTGCTCCCCGACCAGGACCCGCACGCCCTCGAAGTAGAGGTCGAGGAAGTCCTGGAGGTCGTCGAAGTGGTACTGCGCGCGACACTCCTCCGCCGTGGAGCAGCGCAGAGCGACTCCGTTGCGGCGTCCGAGTGCGAGGAGCATCTCGGGCTCGAGCGTGCCCTCGATGTGCAGATGCAGCTCGGCTTTGGGCAGGGAGCGGACGAACTCGGCGGTGGGGGCGTTCTTCCCGGAGCCACCCGGAGCGCTCGTGGCGGACACGCAACCTCCTTCGGGGCGTCGCTTGTTGAGCTTGTACCCGCCGGCGCGCCGGGTAGCACAACGGGCTGCTCAGTCCGTCGCCTCCACGAGGCCCAGCAGGCGGCGCGCCTGTGCGGCGTCCGCCACCGGGCGTTCGATCTCGTCGGCGAGGCGCACGACCCGTTCCACCAGCTGGGCGTTGCCGCGCGCGAGCTCCCGGTACCGGTAGTAGATGTTGTCCTCCAGACCGACGCGCACGTGCCCGCCCATGGCCAGGGCGAGCATGGCCATGGGCGTCTGCGCGCGTCCGACCCCGATCACCGACCAGGTGGAGCCCTCCGGGAGCATGGCGACCGCCGCGACCAGGGTGGCCGCCGTGGCCGGCATCCCGTACCGCGTGCCGGTGACGAACTGGAAGTGCAGTGGCGCGGGGATCCTGCCGCCCGCGTGGTACCGCAGTGCCGCGGCGATCATCTCGTGCGTGAAGCACTCGAGCTCCAGCTTGACGCCCTGGGCGCGGGCCTCGTCGGCCAGGGCGTCGAGGAACTCAGGTTCGTTGACGAACATGCCGGCGTCCATGCGGATGGTCCCGGCATCGAAGCTCGCCATCTCCGGCCGCAGCGCCAGAGGCGCGAGACGCTCCGCGACCGGCAGGTTCCTGCCCGGGATGCCGCTGGTGGTGAGGCAGAGGACGGCGTCCGTCTCGGCGCGCAGCACCTCGGTCACGTGCCGGAAGGCATCCATGTCCTGGGCGCCTGACCCGGCGGCGTCGCGTACGTGGATGTGGAGGACCGCCGCGCCGGCCCGCCACGCCGCGACGCCCTCGGCGGCGATCTCCGCCGGCGTGATGGGGATCGCCGGCGTCTGCTCCTTGGTGATGCGGGAGCCGGTCAGGGCCGCCGTGATGATGACCGGTCGTGGGGACACGCGTGTGGCTCAGCGGTTGGAGTGGCGCATAAGGTGGAGCGCCTCGGCGATGGTGGTCACGTCGACGGGGCGGGGATCCCGCGCCGGGCCGGCCGCCTCCGCGCACGCAACGATGTGGTCGCTGTCCAGGGGGAGCAGTTCCGCGCCGAGCCTGACGAGCAGGCGCTCGGCGTCCCGGGCGTGGTGAGGCGTCAGGGCGGCGCCGAACAAGGGCAGCTCGAGCTCCGTCGCCGACGTGAGCGCCCAGCGGACCCAGTCGTCCTCGTGCGTGCGGGCTCCGTACAGACAGAGGGCGCTCGTGCAGCGCCGCAGCCTGGCCAGGAGGCTGGCGCGGATGATCTCGCCGCGCGCGCTGACGAAGGGTCCTCCCGTCAACGCCTGGTCGAAGACGACGGTCCCGGCGGCGCGGAGGCGGGCGGTCACGGGGCGCGCCAGGGGGAGGTCGTCCGCCGCGAACGTCAGGAACACACGCTGCCTCGTCTTCTCCCCGTGCACTGAAGCTCCCGTCGTCTCACTGCCTCGCTGCGTCGGTATGTTCGCCGCTCCTCCGCGGGACCCTGTGCGGGCGGGGAGGGCCTGTGCGTCACCCGTCCCTCCCCGGTGCGGTTGGTTCGATGTGTTCGGACTGGTAGAGTGCGTCCCGGCAATCGATTCCGACCGAGAAACCGACCTGAGGAGACGTATGGGGATCGTGCACGCACACCGCGGGTGACTCACGCTCGCACTCGCTGTGGTCGCGCTGACGGTACTGGCGGCGGCCGTCGCGTTCGCCGTTCTGGCCGCGCCGGCGAGCGCCCAGAAGACCTTCACCACCTGCATGCAGAGCGGCTGCCACGCCCAGTCGTCCGGCGACGACTTCCACAACAAGGATGCGCACAAGGGTGCAGGCTGCACCACCTGTCACACGGGCGGGTTCAGCCCCGGAGGCGTGACGCCGGCGTCGTGCGTCTCGTGTCACGGCGGCACCGCGAGCATCCTGACCGCGAACAGCACGCACACGGCCTCACCGCAGTCCTGTGCCACTACGCCCGGTTGTCACGGCGTGCCTCCGGCTGTGGCCACCACCACGATGACGCTCAAGGTGGCGCCGGCCAGCGTGAAGGTGAAGAAACCGGTGAAGATCACCGGCACGGCCGGCCCGCTCCCCGCCCTGGCCGGAGCCAAGGTCGCGGTCAAGATCGAGCTCAAGGTCGGCAAGAAGTGGGTCAAGGCGAAGGCGGCGACGGCGAAGGTCGACGCCAAGGGCGCGTTCACGCTGACCTACAAACCCGCCAAGAAGGGGTCGTACCAGGTGACGGCCTCGATCGCCAAGACCAGTTCGTTCACGGCCAAGACGCTGAAGAAGACCTTCAAGGCGAAGTGAGCAGCCTGCCGGCCGCGACGGTCGGGAGGTGAGCGCACCGGGGGCGGGCGGTCCAGCAGGGACCGCCCGCCCCCGGCCGTTCTCACAGGTCGACGCTCTCCGGCTTCTCGCGGCGGTCGGTGAACCACTCGCGTTCGAGGAAGCGCGCGTCCGTGATCCCCTCGAGCGACCGCTTGAGGTACCTGCCGCTCCCCTGGACGGCCACGCTGCCGTCGGCGAGCAGGATCTCGCCCGTGCCCTCGAAGACCCGGCTGGAGTCGCGCGTGACGCGGGCGACGCAGCGGACCTC
>JAAYBE010000016.1 GCA_012719015.1 Actinomycetota bacterium | reverse complement strand
TGCCAGTCCTCGCACTCCTCGGCGTGCACGAAGTACTGGCTGATCGCCGTGAGCTCCTCCGCGAGCCTCGCGTTGAGCTCGTCGATCACTCTCGCGTCACCCTTCATCGTCGGCCTCCTTGGGGCGTGACCGGTGTCGGGCCGGGGCCGCCCGGGCACGCCGGCGGCCTGGCCCGCCTCGTTTGAGCTTACCATCCGCCCGACCGCGCCCCGCGGCGACGCCGTTGACCTTGGGCGATGTGCCCGGGCGCCGGCCGACGTCCGATCCTCGGGATCGGCCGGCGGGGTGACATCGCCCGACCGGGCGCTGCGCAGACGCAGGGCCAGCGTGGCACAGAGACGGCAGTGGCATCCCGGGACGCGGCGCAGAGCCCGAAATCGAAGTGGAGGAGCGGTGGAGGCGGCGACCGGAGTCGAACCGGTGATGGAGGTTTTGCAGTCGTCAGGAGATGATCATGCCGGGCGCGCGATCGTGCTCGGAAGTGCTGCATGACCGCGGTCGCGTTCAGGCAGAATAGACGACCTCGGCGGTGTGCAGCACGCGCTCACGGAAGAAGTGACTGAGACCGGCCGGGGTGTGCAGGTCGACGGCGCGTCCAAGCAGTTCGCTGAGTTCGTGCTGCAGGTCGACGAACTCGAACAGGCCGATGTCCGCCGCAGGCACGAACTCGACGAGCACGTCGACGTCACTCTCGGGCGTGAAGTCCTCACGCAGCACCGAGCCGAAGAAGGCGAGGCGCCGGATCTGATTCCGGCGGCAGAAGCGCGCCAGGCTCTGTGCATCGATCTCGATCTGCAAGCGAAGAGGGCAGCCCGGCAAGCCGCCACATGGGTGCGCCGCCGCAGTGAACGCATTCGGCGGCGGCGAAGAAGCCGACCATCTACTCCTTCTCCGCCTTGCCGGACCGTGGTTGGACAGACCGGCCGTCGCCTACGCCGCCGACTCCCTCCATGGCCTGATGCGCTTGAGCTGCTCGGCCAGCGCCTCCTCGGCGACCTCGGTGTCGTACGCCACCTGGGCGCGCAACCAGTACCCGTTGGAGAGTCCGAAGAAGCGGCACAGCCGCAGGTCGGTGTCGGCGGTGACCGCGCGCCGCCCGGCGACGATCTCGCCGATGCGCTGCGCCGGCACGCCGATCTCCTTGGCGAGGCGGTACTTGGTGATGCCCATCGGCACAAGGAACTCCTCGAGCAGCAGCTCGCCGGGGGTCACGGGCTTGAGCTTCTCGTCCATCCCTCGCTCTCCTAGTGGTAGTCCGCGATCTCGACATCCTCGGCGCCGCCGGTGGTCCAGCGGAAGCAGACGCGGTACTGGTCATTGACGCGGATACTGTGCTGGCCGGCGCGGTCACCTTTGAGCGACTCGAGCCGGTTGCCCGGCGGGACGCGCAGGTCGTCGAGCCGCCCGGCGACCTCGAGTTGCCGCAGCTTGCGCCGCGCGACCGCCTCGATGTTCACGAACCGCGCCACTCGCCGGCCACGGGCCAGCTGCTCGGTGTCGTCGTCCTTGAACGAGACGATCATGGCGAGATAGTAACGCCGAACGTTATTATCGTCAAGCGAGAATACTGGACGGCGAACG
>JAAYBE010000121.1 GCA_012719015.1 Actinomycetota bacterium | reverse complement strand
GGGGACGCCATCAGGCGCGGCCCCCATCCCACGGCGGGAACAGGTCGTGCGCGAACCCGAGGGCGCTCATCACCTTGCCGGCGACGTGGTCGACCGCGTCCTGGAGGGTCTGCGGCCGGGAGTAGAACCCCGGCATGGCCGGCAGCACCACCGCGCCGGCCTCCGCGAGCTCCAGCAGGCGGCGCAGATGGATCGCCGTCAGCGGCGTCTCGCGGGGGACGACGACGAGCGGCCGGCCCTCTTTGAGGGCGACGTCGGCGGCGCGCTGCATGAGCGTGCGGCTCGCACCGAGCGCGATGTGCGCCGCGGTCGACATGGAGCACGGACAGATGACGACCGCGTCCGGGGCGCTGCTGCCGCTGGCCGGGAGCGCCCCGAGGTCGTCCGGCGCGAACACCTGCGCCGTCGCGCCGGCGCGCTCGAGGAAGGCCGCCGTGACTGCCTCGCGACCGGCGGCGGTCAGCTCGAGCTCGTGCGCCAGCACCTGCACGCCACTCTCGGAGACGCTGAGCTGCAGACGTGCTCCCGCGGCGCCGAGCGCCCGCACCAACCGCACCGCGTACGGCGCCCCGCTGGCGCCGCTCACGCCGACGAACACACTCCCTGGCGCGGTCCCGGGCACGTTGCTGGGCCTCGGCGGGGTCATCCGCCGGGCCTCAGTCGATCCCTCCCCGGTGACAGCCGCCGCCGAAGCACCCCTGGGGACCGGTGCCGCCGTTGCCGTGGCACTTCATGCACACGCTGCCCTGGTTGTACGTGTGGTTCGGGTGATCGGCGATGAACCCGGAGCTGTGCGGCAGCGCGACACCGTGACAACCGATGCAGTACGAGTCGCTGTGGCAGCGGCGGCAGAGGCCGGGGCTGCCGAGCGCGACGCGGGAGTGCTGACCCATCCAGCCGGAGGGATGCGGCATCTGCAGCCCGTGGCAGCGGATGCAGCTGTCGCGGCCGTGACACTTGACGCACTTCTTCTGGTTCTTGAGCGCGAAACCGCCGTGGCTCGAGCGGAAGCCGGCCGGATGCGGCATGGGGACGCCGTGGCAGTCGATGCAGAACTTCGGGTCGTCCTTGGTGTGGCACGAGACGCAGATGTCCTTGCTCCTCTGGAGGACGACTCCGCCGTGCGACTTCATCCAGCGCGCCGGGTGCGGCATCTGCAGGCCCTCGTGGCAATCGGAACAGAAGGTCCTGCTCTTGTGGCACTCGGTGCATTGTGCCGGGCTGACCCGGACCGGCATCTTGACCTTGGGCGCACTGGCCGGCACGGCCCCGATGTGGCAGATGTCGCAGTCGTCGGGTAGCTGCCGTCCGTCGTGACAGCGCGCACAGATGGACATCTTGTCCTGGCCCGACCGCGCGACCGCCATGCGCGTGCCCGGATGCGAGATGTTGGCGTGGCAGGTGAGGCACTGGTACCCGTCCTCGCGCAGCCCGACGTGGTTGATCCGGATGTTGCCGACCACGAGGTCCTTCTCGATCTGCGACTTGGGATGACACTGGACGCAGTTGTCGGCGCCGACGAAGGTCGTGATGGGACGCTGGTAGGTGTCGGCCACGTAGAGGATGAGGTTGCTGACGCCCTGCGTGTTGCGGATGAAGTAGTTGAACACGCCCGGCTTGGTGTGGCACTGCTGACAGGTGACCCCGGCAGCATAGTGCGCCGTCTGCTTGTAGGTGGAGACCTCCGGCTTGATGATGTGGCAGGTGTCGCACGACTCCACGCGGTTCACGGCCGAGAAGCCGATGACGGCGGCGACGAAGAGGACGACGAGCGCCGCCACCACGCCCCAGATCCACCGGCCGGGGATGTGGACGTCGAGCAGCACCGTGCTTCTGCGGTCGCGTTTGCCCGCCATCATCCACCCGCTCCCGCAGTGACGGCCGTCGGCGCTGCCGTGGGCGTCGCCGGCATCGTGTACTTGACGCCCTTGAACAGCTGGTGGGCACGCGGGTCGCCGACGTTGTGCTCCGTGTGGCAGGCCTGGCAGTTGGCCACGAGGTGACAGTTGAAGCAGGTCGTGGTGCCCACCTTGTCGGCGACCTTGGGGTGCCGACCGACGAAGTCGTTCGGATGCGGCATCTTCACCTGGTGGCAGGTGAGGCAGTATTTGCGGGTGTCGTGACACATCTCACAGGCCTGTTCGCCCGACCGGCCCACGGCGCGGCCGTGCCGGGAGATCCAGGTCTCCGCGTGCGGCATCGCGACGCCCTGATGGCACTTCGAGCAGGAGTCCTTCTCCGTGTGGCAGGCCGTGCACGTGGAGAGGATGCCGACCGCTCCGTGATCCTCGCCCCAGTCGGGGTCGCTGTGCGACTTGGGCGCGGCGCTGTAGTCGCGCCGCGTGTGGCACAGGTCGCACTCGGCCGTGGCGACCTGTCCCTGCGGGTTGGTGAACCTGTTGTTGTGACACAGCAGGCACTGGTCCATGGACGGGTAGGTACGTGCGCCCTGAGGCACGGCGTCGCCGTGCGCCTGGGTCGAGTGGCAGCGGATGCAGAGGAAGCCGGCCTCGATGAGGTGGCGATGCTGCACGCGGATGCCGCTGCGCGACACCGGGTTGAAGAGGATGTCGTTCGAGTGGCAGCGGCGGCACGACTGGTTCAGCACTGTGCCGAGAATGGGTTTCTCGTAGTCACCGGTGAGTTGGTGGACGGGCTGCTGCAGCGCCTCCAGCTTGGCGGTGAGGAAGAACAGGGCGCCGGGCTTGGTGTGACACTGCTCACAGTTGACCCCGTCGTGCGCCGATGCGCGCCATTCGTCCACGTAGGGGACGTGGCTCTTGCAGGCGCCGCAGAACCACGGCGTCGACGACACGGCCAGGGCGACCCCCATGCCGACGACGACCGCCGTGAGGACGATCGCTCCGAGGGTCAGGCCGCGTTGTGTGAGACGGAAGCGCACGGGCCGCGGTCAGAGGTTGATCCGGCTGGGACGGGCGTTGTGGACGGCGCGCCGGTGACACAGGGTGCACTGGAACCGGCCGGTGTGACGCAGCGCCCTGCGATGGCAGCCCGCACAGACGCTCCTGGCGGGTCTGGCCTGCCGGGCGTGGAACTTGCCCTTGTGGCAGGTGCGGCAGTTGCGCACCGCCTTGCTGCGCGCCGAGGCGTGAAGAGCCTTCTTGTGACAGCCGCCGCAGGCGAAGGACCTGCTGATGCCGGCCGCATGCTGGACGGGGCGGCCCGCACCGCCCTTGTGGCAGGCGGCGCACCGGTTCTGGGCGACGCGCTTGCCGGCGTGCCGCATGGTGTGACAGGCGTTGCAGCCCTTGGACCCCGCACTCTTGGCTGCATAGGTGTGGTACGCCCGCGCCGTGGCGTGACAGGTGGTGCAGGCGACCTTGCCGGCGTGCCGCTGGGGCTTACCGTGGCAGAGGCCGCAGGTGGACGCGGAGAACCCGGTCGCCTTGCCGCTGTGGTGCGGGCTCTCGCCGGGGTTGAACGAGCTGACGCTCGTCGAGTGGCAGCCGGTGCACGCAGGGCTGCTGCCCCGGTGGGGATCGGCGCCGTGCGTGCTGGGGGTGAGGTACTGCTTCTGGATGCTGTTCCACAGATGGCACTGCTGCGCGCAGGCCGAGCCGGGAGAGGACAGCGTGGACGTGTCCTGGCCCGGCGCGTGGCACGACCAGCAGGTCATGCGCGGGTAGCTGCGGAAGCCGCGGTGGCAACGGTTGCAGGTGGCGTCCGTCATCCCGCTCTCGCCGTGGCACGAGGTGCACCCGGTCGCGCCGGCGTGCTGCCAGTCGGAGAACGCCAGAGCGGACGCGGGCGCGAGCGCGAGCGCCAGCACGGCGGCAGCGAGGACTGTCGCGAGGCCCGCCGCCGCCGACGTCGCCCTGCGTAGTCTGCCTTTCACCGGCTCCACCTCCCCACCGCCGCGTCGGCGGCGTCCAGCCTCGAGGTCACTCACGCGCGTCACGCTCAATCGAACACCGACCAGATGATGAAGGCGGTCATCATGACCGCGCTCACGCCGGCGATGAGGGTGATGAGCCACCAGAGCGCGTCGGCGGCGTACGTCTTCCAGGTGATGGTCTTCTCGACGAGCACCTCGTCGAGCGTGCCCTCGCGGACCCGGCGGGCGTATTCGAGCGGCCGCTCCGCCTTGTAATGCTCGACCGGAAGGCTGCCGGTGAAGATCACCTTGTCCAGGGGGAAGCTCTCCGGCTTGAGGTGCGCGCTGAAGAAGTGCACGAAGATGAAGATCACGCCCATGGCCAGCAACGCCTCGTTGGAGTGGATCACGAAGGCGACGTTGAGCCAGTACCCGGGCAGGAGGTGCGTGGTCTGGATGGGGAACCACATCATGAACCCGGTGACCCCGATGATCACGGTGCCGGCCACGAGCGAGAGGTAGTCGAACTTCTCCCAGTACGTGTACCGGTCGAACTGCGGCTTGGGTCCGCGGCCGAAGAACCACGCGAACATGCCGACGATGTCCTGCACGTCCTTCGCGTTGAACATGAGCGTGATGCGGTCGCGCATATGGCCCCGCGTCCTGAGCACCGTGACGACCATGACCACCATCTCGGCCGACCAGTAGAACACCGTGACGATGGCGGCGAGGCGGTGGTAGATGCCGGCCGCCGTGACGCCGCCGAAGAGATCCATGAACCACTGCGCCCACTGCGTGTCCTCGTACTTGAGCGGCATGCCGGTGAACACGAGCACGGTGAAGCTCACGAA
The DNA here is from genome assembly GCA_012719015.1 of Actinomycetota bacterium. Taxonomy (GTDB): domain Bacteria; phylum Actinomycetota; class Thermoleophilia; order UBA2241; family UBA2241; genus CAIXSE01. Next base: position 5,938 of record JAAYBE010000121.1, on the reverse strand, counting down.
GACGAGGAAGTGCATCCAGCGGTGGAACAGGTTGAACCGCCGGTACTCGATGCGCGTGCGCGGCTGCTTCTTCTCGCGCCCGGCCGTCTCTGCGGGAGCCGGGGCGACCGCGTCTGCCCGAGGCTCAGCCATGGTGCTTCCGTCCGTAGAGACCATCCTTGAACCCTCTGTAGATGTACAGGCCCGAGTGCACGAACCCGAACGTGAACACGACGGTGATCAGCAGGATGTACGCGGCGTAGAAGGTCCAGACGAGGAACGACGACCGCGGGCTGCGCGGATTGACGTGGACCAGGAACTGGATGAAGTTCTCGTTGGCGCCGGGGTGACAGTCGCCGCAGGTCTCGATCAGGTGCGCCTCGTTGACCGAGCTCTCGGGGTGCGACGGCGCCAGGATCCGGTGGCCGCCGTGGCAGTCGGTGCACACGGCGGTCGTCAGGGAGCCCAGCGTGGCCGCCTTGCCGTGGTAGCTGTCGAGGTACGTCCGCTGGGCGTCCTCATGGCAACGGGCGCACATGCCGTCGATCTGCCGCCGGAACTCGACGGACTCCGGCGGCACGATGTTGTGCGCCACGTGGCAGTCGGCGCAGACCGGCGTCTTGCTGCCGGGGTCGAGGAAGCCGAGGGTGCCGTGGAAGGATCCGCGGTACATGGTGAAGACGTCGGCGTGACAGTTGCGGCAGGCGTCGATCCTCGCCGTCGCGGCCCAGCCCTCGGTCTGCGCGGCGTCGTGAGGTCCGGCCTTGAACCCGAGGTGGCAGCTCGTACAGGCGAGCTTGCCGTGGCGCGACGCCTCGAAGACGGCGCGGTCGACGTAGAGGCTCCGCGGCTCGCCGCCGACGTCGACCGTCTTGGTCTTGGCCTCCGGCGCGCCGTGGCACTCGTAGCACTCGTCGTTGGGCGGAGTCTGCAGCGGGCTCTCGGCCGTGGCGCCAGTAGCCGGGCCGGCCACGACCGCCGCGAGCGAGGTGACGGCGATCAGCAGGAGGAGGTGGCGCAGCCACTTCACCGGTCCGTCACCCCCTGGCGGGCGTGGCAGCGGTCGCACATGCTGCGCGGGTGGCAGACCAGACACCCGTCGCGGCTCTCGGCGCCGGGGCCCCAGTGCGTCTCGAGCCAGTCGTCCGGATGCCGGACCCGGTGGCACTGGTCGCAGAAGTCGGTCTCGCTGTGGCACCCGAGACAGCCGTCGCGGTCCTTGAGGGCCGTCTTGCCGTGGTCGTAACGCCACGTGCCGGAGAAGTGGTCAGGCGTGGGTTTGGCGTGGCACGGGTCACAGAAGTCGGCCTCACTGTGGTGACAGCGCAGGCAGGCGTCGAGGTCCTGACGCGCCTGTTTGCCGTGCGTCTCCATGTAGCCCTTGGGGTGCACGTCCTTCGCCTGGGGCTCGAGGTGGCAGAACATGCAGGCGGTGGTGGACGTGGCCTCCTCGTGGCACATGGAACACACCGCCATCGAGATCTCGGTCCCCGTCTTGCCCTCTTCGGGATGCGCCACCTGGGAGTGACAGTCGGCGCACGTCAGGTTGCGCAGGTTGAGGTGCGCGTCGTGCGGCATGCGCACGGCCCCGTTGTCCTCGGGGATGTTGTCGACGTTGTGGCACTTGAGGCAGTTCTCGTTCCCGGGACGCTGACGACGGTCCGCGGTCTGCGGGACGTTGAGGTAGTCGGCCCAGATGTTGAGGAGCTCGCGCGTACGCCACTTGGTGTCGTTGGCGAGCCCCGGCGGGACGTGACAGTCGGTGCACGAGACCGAGGAGTGGACAGACCGCTGCCACGACTCACCCGCGGGCTGCATGGTCTTGCACGAGGAACAGTAGGACGGGGTGTCGGTGGCCCACACCGGGATCACCGCGACGATCATCACGACCGCCACGAAGACGACGACGGCGACGGCGGCGAACCATGTGGTCCGATACCACCGGCGCGGCTCCGGCGCGTAGCGGTGACGCTGGCGATCCTCCGACACTCTGCTTGCTTCCCCCGGCTCCCGATACGGTCGCTGACACCCAGGCCGGCCGCCGAGCCTCCGCTCTGTGGCCGAACGCGCACGATTGTATCACCCGGACGCAAAAGCGCGCGAGCGCGCACCATTGCCGTCTCGGCGTGCGTCCTGCCCCTTCCCCGGACGCCCCTCCAGGCCGTGCGGCATCACCCTCCGGCGACGGCGGAGACGATCACCACGGCGCCGTAGACGAGGCCGACGGCGCCGTTGACGGTCATGAAGCTCATGCCCACCTCACGCAGGCCGCGACGGGCGATGTCGAGGTGCGGCCAGGCGAGGAGGGCGGCGCAGACGGCGAGGCCGGCCCAGTAGACCCAGCCCAGGCCGGCCAGCCCACCCACCGCCGCGAGGAGACCGACCGTGCCTGCGTGAGAGAGCGCCGCCACCGCGATCGACCCGCGCTCGCCGACGGCGACCGGCAGGGAGTGCAGCCCCTGCTGCCGGTCGAACTCGAGGTCGAACACCGCGTAGAGCGCGTCGAAGCCGGCGACCCAGAGCGTGACCGCGAAGAACAGGAGCCAGGCTTCCGTCGAAGCGGAGCCGGTGACGGCGACCCAGGCGGCCGCCGGGGCCAGGCCCAGGGTCATGCCGAGGAAGTAATGGCAGAACCACGTGAACCGCTTCGTGTAGGGGTAGACGACGAACGCCGCCAGAGGGATCGGCCAGAGGTACCGGCAGGGCTCGGAGAGGTTGAAGGCGGCGATCACGAGCAGGGCGACGGAGACGGCCGTGAAGACCGCGACCTCGCGCCGGCCCAGCCGGCCGGCGGGCAGTTCGCGCGCGGCGGTCCGCGGGTTGCGCGCGTCGATGCCCGCATCGATCAGACGGTTGAGCGCCATCGCCGCGCTGCGCGCGCCGACCATGGCGACCGTGATCCACAGGAACGGGCCGGCGCCAGGCCAGCCGCCGGCGGCGAGGAAGGCGCCCGCGTACGCGAACGGCAGCGCGTACACGCTGTGCTCGATCTTGATGAGCCGCGCGAAGAGCGTGGGCCGCGAGACGGCCCGGGCGGCGCCTGGCGACGCCACGAGCTGCTCAGGCGCCGCGGTCGGCGCCCTCGTCCGCGGGAGCCTCGGCGTCCTCCGCCGGCGCGGCCTCGACCGTCGCCGCCACGACCGCCGGCTCGGGCTCGGTCCCGAAGTCGGCGAGCACGAACGAGCCGATGGCCACGATGACGGCGAAGAGGCCGACCACGAAGAGGACCGTGTAGACGAAGAGGTTCGTCGGCCTGGCGACGCCCAGGTAGGCGCTGACCGTCCAGCAGACGATGGCCACGCCCCAGTTCACCAGCGAGAGGACGAGCAGATGACGATGGATGTTGCCGTGGAACACAGCCGCCTCCCAGGTCGATGATGACGCCGTGGCCTGCGACATCAGTGTAGAAGGACGCCGCCGTCGCGTAAAGCGGGAGCCGCCGCTCAGGAGAACGGCAGCCCGAACTCCCTCCAGCGGACGTCGACCTGTCGGACCACGTCCGGGTCCATCGCCAGCTCGTCCGGCCACTCGCGCGGATGGCCCTCGTCCGGCCACGTTCTGGTCGCGTCGACGCCCATCTTGGCGCCGTAGCGGGCGAAGGGGCTGGAGTGGTCGAGCACGTCGAGGGGACCGCGCGCGATCACGCAGTCGCGCTCGGGGTCGACGTTGTTGAACACCCGCCAGGTGACCTCGCTGTAGTCGTGCACGTCCACGTGTTCGTCGACGATGACCACGAACTTGGTGAACATCATCTGCCCCATGCCCCACACGGCGTTCATCACCTTGCGGGCGTGGCCCGCGTACTCCTTGCGGATGCTGATGATGGCGCAGTCGTGGAAGACGCCCTCGATGGGCAGGTCCATGTCGACGATCTCGGGTTGGACGAGCCGGAGCAGCGGCAGGAACAGGCGCTCGGTGGCCTTGCCGAGGTAGGCGTCCTCCATGGGCGGCTTGCCGACGATGGTCGCCGGGTAGATCGGGTCGCGGCGGTGGCTCATGGACGTGAGGTGGAAGACCGGGTACTGGTCGGCCAGCGAGTAGTAACCGGTGTGGTCGCCGAACGGCCCCTCGAGCCGCGTCTCGTCCTTCTCCACGTAGCCCTCGAGGACGATCTCGGCGTCGGCCGGCACCTGCAGGTCGACCGTGGCGCACGGCGCCAGGTCGACCGGCTCGCCGCGGAGGAAGCCGGCGAACATGAACTCGCTGATCCCCGGCGGCAGCGGCGCCGTGGCCGCGTACGTCACCGCCGGGTCGGTGCCGAGCGCCACGGCGACCTCGAGGCGACCGTCGGCGGCGCGGAAGTTGGCCGCCCCGTCGTGGTGCACGTGCCAGTGCATGCCGGTCGTCCGCGCGTCGTACACCTGCAGACGGTACATGCCCGCGTTCTGGCGGCCCTCCCGGTCCTTGGTGACCACGACCGGCAGGGTGACGAAGGGCCCGCCGTCGCCGGGCCACGTGGTGAGCACCGGCAGGCACGCGAGGTCCGGCGGGTCCACCACGACCTCGCGCCAGGCCGGCCTCCTGTCGTACCGCGGCCCGAACGAGGCCAGCTCCTTGAGCTGGCCGAGCGCCTTCACCTTGCCCACAAGGCCGCTCGGCACCTGCAAGTCGAGCAGACCGCCGATACGCCCGGCGATCTCGTCCAGCGGCGCGCCCAGCGCCAGCTCGAGCCGGCGGTAGGAGCCGAACTGGTTCATGAGCACCGGCACCGGGGTCCGCCCCGCCGCCATCGTGGGGCGCTCGAAGAGGAGCGCCGGCCCGTGCGCCTTGCTGGCGCGGTCGGCGATCTCGGCCATCTCCAGATACGGGTCGACCGCCGGCCGCACCCGGACCAGCTCGCCCTCGCGCTCCAGCAGACTGATGAAGGCACGCAGGTCCACGGTCACCTCACGCGCTCGGGGTCGGCGAGGACGGCGGCGTCGAGCTCGCGCATCAGCGGCGCCGGGTCACGCAGCCCGAGCCGTGGCGCCGCCCGCGCCGCCAGGGTCGCGACCTCGACGCGCGGCCCGGCGTGGAAGCCGGCCTCCAGCTCGTCGAACACGTCGCCCACCAGCACGGGATCCGTCCCCGCGTGCTGCGCGACGAGCCCCGCCGTGGTGTACGCCCAGAGGGCGTCGTCGGCGCCGAAAGACGCCTCGACGACGCGCAGCTGCGAACAGGCCGCCATGAGACGGGCCAGCAGGCCGACCCCGGCGACGTCGCCGCGCGCGGCGACCCCTCTCAGCCCGCGCGCGTAGAAACAGTCGCCGGCCAGCAGCCGGGTCTCGAGGTCGTCCTCGGCGAGAGCCACGGCGCGGCTCTCGCGGTAATGCAGCAGGTAACCCTCGTAGACGAACTCGATGTCCGCCGCGCACGCCTGGTCGCCGCCGGCTCCGAGCTCCATGTACAGCGCGCCCCAACGTGGCCGGGGCGCGGCGGCCGGCCCCGGGCCGAAGGCCTGCCCGGCCCCGACCAGCGCCGCGGCCACATGAGCGCCGAGCTCCCCGCTCAGGGCGTCCTCCGGGCGCTCAGCCTCGGCGACGTGGCCGGATATCGCCCGGGCCCGCGCGTCCCAACCTGCCGCCGGCCGGACGCCCCGCCCGGCGCCGATCCGCCGGCGACGCTCAATCGTGCTCCTTGTCGAGGTAGAACGACAGGGACATGAGCTCGCTGGAGAGGTCCACGTCGCGGACCAGCACGCCCTCCGGGGCAGTGACCTTGATGGGGGCGAAGTTGAGGATGGCCTTGACGCCCGCGGCCGCGAGCCGCTGCACCGTGCTCTCGGCCTCGCCGGCCGGCACCGTCACCATCGCGATATCGACCTTCTCCCGCTGGCAGAACTCGTCCAGCTCATGGACGCTGCGCACGCGGTCGTCGTCGCCCGGACCGAAACGGGCGCCGATCACCGTCGCCGAGCTGTCGAACATGCCGACGAGGCGGAAGCCCTGCTCCCCGAACCCGCGATACCTCGCCAGCGCGG
>JAAYBE010000120.1 GCA_012719015.1 Actinomycetota bacterium | reverse complement strand
GCCGAGGCGAACATGCGCTGGAAGAAGGCCGGGTCGCAGAGCACGGCCAGCGAGGTGACCGAGTAGGCCACCAGGGTCCAGGTGGTGAGGTACCCGGCACCGGGCGTGAAGTAGTAGGAAGCGTCCCCACCGACGAAGTTCGACAGCCCCTTGACGATGTTGTCGTAGCCGCCCAGGTCGTACCAGGCGATGATCAGGCCGACGCCCACCGTGACCAGCATGATGAAGAACTGCACGAAGTCGGTCACCACCACGGCCCACAGGCCGCCGGTCAGCGTATAGCCGAGGACGATGGCGGCGCCGATGGCGACCCCCATCCAGTACGGCATCCCCAGCACCAGGTGCAGCAGGAAGCCGATGCCCATCATCTCCATCGTGTTGGTGGAGTAGATGAACGAGGCGACCGAGGTGATGATCCCGGCCCGGTCGCCGTACTTCTGGAAGGCGATGTCCTGCATCGTGCTGTTCTCGGGGAACCGGTTCTTGAAGGCCGGTGAGAGGAAGGCCATCGCCACGTAGAGCGCGGTATACGGCAGCGAATAGGCGAAGAAGGCGGAGATGCCCTCGTGGAAGCCGACCTCGGACGTGCCGAACAGCGTGTCGAGGCCGTAGAACGTGGACACCAGCGTGCCGACGAGCAGCGGCGCGGTGATCCCCCGGCCGGCCATGAAGTAGTCGTCGAAGCCGCGCGAGCGGCGGGAGAACCAGTAGCCGATGTACAGCATGCCGAAGATGTAGGCCCCGACCACCACCCAGTCGAGCCCGTGCATCGACACCACCGGCGTATCGAATTCGAACACGCGTCACCCCCTTGGTGAGACTTGACGGCCCACTGCCCGCACCCGCCTCCCCTGAGGCGGCGACATCGCGTCGCGACGGCCGGGCGGGCCCCTGCGAGGTCGTCCGGCGGGGGGCGCACGCCGACGGACGCCGTGGTCAGCGCGCGGCAGCCGGCGACCGCGCCCGGAGACGCCCGACGGCGGCTCGACCGCGCAGGCGTGGACAACATGGGGTCGCGCCGCCGGGATGCGGCGCACCGTCATCGGGCGCGACCCTCGCAGGAGCCGCCGGACCGCCGGGCCTCACGGCTGCGCGCAGACCCGTCGCCGCTCGTGGCCCGGAGGCCCACGGCGACCGAAGGGGATGCGACGACGGCAGTCGGAACCGCCGACCCGCCGTGGGACCGCACGGACGCCCTTGCATTTCCGTGGCTGTGGACCAGCGTCACACCACCCCCCTCCACGGGATTCTCGCAGAAGCGCTGCGCACCGGTCAATGCAGGGTCAGGCGCGGACGGTCGCTCCGTCGGCCAGCACGCGGGCCAGGAAGCGGCCCGTGTGGGAGGTCTCCGCCAAGGCGGCGAGGTCCTCGGGCGTGCCGCTGGCGAGCACACGCCCGCCCTCCTCGCCGCCCTCCGGGCCGAGGTCGACGACCCAGTCCGCCGACTTGATCACGTCGAGGTTGTGCTCGATGACGACCACCGTGTTGCCCTGCGTGACCAGCCGCTGCAGCATCTCGAGCAGCTTCTCGATGTCGGCGAAGTGCAGGCCGGTGGTGGGCTCGTCGAGGATGTAGAGCGTCCTGCCGGTGGCCACCTTGCTGAGCTCGGCGGCGAGCTTGACCCGCTGGGCCT
>JAAYBE010000119.1 GCA_012719015.1 Actinomycetota bacterium | reverse complement strand
TGGACTCCTTGTAGAAAGTGACCGGCTTGAAGGGGCCGGCGGCGGCGAGCAGCGGCTTCAGGGAGAACCCCAGCTCGCCGCCCATGGAGTCACCGCCGACCCATACGCGGACCGGGCGGCTCGTGCTCGCGACCCAGACCTTCGGCGGCGGACTGGCGATGGAGGAGGGCGCGGGAGACCCCGTCGCCGTCGCGCGGGCCGCGGGCACGCCGCCCCGCGTCCGCTCTGCACCACGCCCGTGCAGCAGGGCCACTGCGACGGCCGCTGCAGCGACCACCACGACGATCAGCAGGGCGAGGCGACGCCGGGCCGCGCGGCGGCGACGCGCCCGGTCGGCGCGTGTGTGACGTCGTCTGTGACTGCCCTCGTACATCTCCCGGAGACCTCGCGGAGAGTGTACAGGAGCGAGGTCCGCGCCGCGTCCGGCCGGGCCTGTGCACGGGCTGCCTGCGCCGGCCCTGCGAGCCGGCGCGTCCCGGACCTCCTCCCGGCCGCCGTTCCCGCCGGCGCCGCTCTGAGGTACAGTCGCGCCTGACATGGATGAGACCGGCCACAGGACCGCCACTCCCCGGCCCGTCAGGCGGCGGCGTCTCCTCGAGGATTCGCCGCGCTTCGCCGACAGCTTCGGCCTGCTGCTCCTGCTGCTGATTGCCGGGTACTTCGCCGTCGCCGTCACGGGAGACGGCGAGGCGGGCCGCGTCCTCTCGACGCTCCTCTTCGCCGCCGTCACGTGGCTGGCGCTGCGCGCCGCGCAGGTCCGGCGGCGCGTCCTGCGCCTCGCCGAGGCGCTCATCCCGCTGCTCGCCCTGGTCGCCGTCGTCCTCATGCTCGCCGGCAGCGACGACCTCGGGGTGCTCGCCCACAAGCTGTTGACGATCCTGCTCGTGGTGGTGGCGCCGGCGGCGATCGTCAAACGCCTCGTCGACCATCCGGTGATCAGCCTCGACACGTTCTACGGGGCAGTGTGCGTGTACCTGCTCATCGCCATGTTCTTCGCCACCGTGTACGGGCTGATCGCCGTCGTCAGCGGTGAGCAGTTCTTCGCCCAGCTCGACACGGCCGCCAGGGACACCCCCGTCGCGGACTACCTCTACTTCAGCTTCGTGACCATCACGACGACCGGCTACGGCGATCTCACGGCGGCGGCCGGCGTCGGGCGGATGGCGGCGGCGCTCGAGGCCATCTTCGGCCAGCTCTACCTGATCACGGTGGTCGCCCTCGTCGTCCAGAACCTGGGCCGGCGCAGCCGTCTGGGGCGGCGCATGGAGGAGGAGCTCCGGCGCGGCGACGGGATCGAGGGGGAGCGGCTCCGCGGGACCGGCGAAGGACGATGCCCCGAGGGGCCCGCCGGCGGCGCCCCCGCGCCGGAGGAGTCGGCCGCGGACTGACGGCGGCCGACGGCGGCCGGCCTTCCCCGCGTCAGCGGTCGCCGCCGCTGGGCCGTGCCCGGCTTCGCTGCGTCAGCGGACGGCCCGGCGCAGCGAGAGCGCCTGGATGATCGCCGAGATGCCGAACACGACCGCCGCGAGGCCCACGAGGCTCATCAGCAGGGTCACCGTGGGACCAGGCCAGATGATGAACACGAGACCGACGACCGCGAGGACGGCGCCGAGAGCCGCCACCGCGCCGCGACCCTCGCCACGCGCCGTGACCACAGCGACCGCGAGAGAGACACCGCTGATCAGGAACGCCAGCCCGACGATCACCGCCACCGTCTTGATCGACGCCCCGGGCCACGCGATGAGCGAGACGCCGGCGACGACGGCGACGACGCCTGCGACGACGCGGCCCGTCGTCGCCCCGCTGCCGATGAAGAACTGCAGGATGCCGGCGAAGAGCAGGAACAGCCCGGCGAAGACGGCTACCAGATGCAGGCTGGCCCAGAGGTTGGCCAGGACCAGGACGCCGAAGACGACGGCCACGATGCCGACCGCGAGGACGAGACCCCAGGCCCCACGCGCCGCCTGCCTGCCGCCGGCCACGACCACGGTCGCGTCCACCACCTCCGGCCGCCTGTCCGGATCGCTGCGATAGTCGTCCATGCCACCCCCTCGTCCGTCGCGGCCGAGGCGGCCGCCGCCGGGGAGACTATTCCCCGAGCACCTTGATTATGAGCCGTTTGGCGCGGCCTCCGTCGAACTCGCAGTAGAAGACGGCCTGCCACGGACCCAGGTCCAGACGCCCGTCCGTGACCGGCACGATCACCTGGTGATGGACCAGCAGGTTCTTGAGATGCGCATCGCCGTTGTCCTCATACCCGCCGCGATGGTGACGGTAGTCGCCGGGGTCGGGCAGCAGCCGGCGGGCGACGTCGTTGGCCGGCGGGCGCCAGGACGGCGGCGCGAGCTTGTCGAGCCACTCGAGCGCATCAGCCTGGATACCCGGTTCGTCGTCGTTGATCCAGACCCCCGCCGTGATGTGCATCGCCGCCACCAGCGCCATGCCCTCACGGATGCCGCTCTCGTCCACGGCTCGCTGCACGTCCTCGGTGATACGCACGAACGCGCGTCTCTCCGGAACGTGGAACGTCTTGTAGACCGTGTGTGCCTTCATGGCGATCTCAGCTCCCCTCTCCGGCCCGTCGGGCGAGCCGCACGAAGCGCACGTCGAGCCCGGCGCGGCCTGACTCCACGACGGCGACGGTGGGATCGTCGTCCTCGTAGTGCGGAGCGCTCGCCGACCCCGGGTTGAGGAACAGGGTGCCGTCGACCCACTCGACCGCCGGCAGATGGTCGTGGCCGGTCACCACCAGTCCGGGCAGGTCATGCTTGCCGAAGCCGTCGATCTTGCCCTGCGCCAGCCGCTTGAGAAGGCGCTTGCGCTTGTGTCCCACGACGAACGAGACGCCGTCGACTCTGCCCGCGACCTCGCGCGGCAGTCTGCCCAGCTTGCCCTCGTCCATGTTGCCTGCGACGGCGGTGACCGGTGCGAGCGTGGCGAGCCGCGCGAGGATCCGGGCGTCCATGACGTCCCCGGCGTGGATGATGTGGTCCACGCCGGCGAAGACCTCGAGCACCCCCGGATCGAGGTAGCCGTGCGTGTCGGAGATCACTCCGATCCGCACACTGCTCTCCTCCTTGGCCATCGACCTCCTCCTGCTCATCCCCAGAGACTCCTCTGTCCGTCCATCTGTCCTCCGCAGCGGCCCCGCCCGCCGGAGCTACGGCGTGTCGCCCGGTACGCCGGGACCCGCCCACTCGGCCTCGAAGCGTGTCGGCGACGCCGCCGTGCCGAGCGCGGCGTGTGCGGCATGCCCTTCGAGAGCATCCTCCACCGAGAGCGTCTCCCCGGGTCGCAGCATGACGGTGTGCACGTCCGGCTCGAGCGCCGCCGCCTGCGCCTTGAACACGAACGGCGCCCGACGATGGAAGTCCGGCCCCATGCGGAGCAGCGCCGTCCCGGGCAGATGATACGTGCCCCAGTGGATCGGCACCACGAGGCGGGGCCGCAGCAGTTCCATGGCCTTGACGGCGTGTCGCGGGCTCATGTGCTTGAACTCCGGCATCAACGGGCCGATCCCCGCGATCGGCAGCAGAGCGACGTCCAGGCGGCGCGGCCAGACCTCCGTGATGCGGGGAAAGAAGCCTGTGTCGCCGGCGAAGTACACGCTGTGCGACCCCGAGATCACGTAGCCGAGACTCGGGGTCCGCGCGGCCAGCGGGTGGCGGGTGCCGCGATGCTTGGCCTCCGTGCCGACGATCTCGACCGGCCCGAGGCGCAACCGCTCCCCGGGCCTGAGCTCGTGCACCTCCCTGAACCCGCTCCAGCGCAGCGACAACCCCGCGCCGGACGGTACGAGGACAGGCGTGTCGCGACGGAAGAGGCGCAGCGACCTGGGGTCGTAATGGTCCAGGTGGAGATGCGAGATGAGGATCGCGTCAGGATCGATCAGCGGGCCCGAGAGCGGCTGTGGGATCCGCCGGTAGAGCGGACCCACGAGGCGGCGCAGCACCGGGTCGGTGACGAGACGCACGCCGTCCATCTCGATGATGGTGGACGCGTGCCCCAAGAACAGCACCCTGGTGCCCGGGGGCACCGGGTTGGCGCGCGCCGGCATCGTCTGGAGATGAGCTTCCATCGTCTGTCTACGGTGTGCTCTTCCCGCTGTCGAGTCAAACCGCGGGCGACGGGTTGTATCCTGCGCTCGAGGACGGAGGAACGATGGAGAGCGGTGCACGACGGAGTCACGTGACGAAGGACGCGAGTACCCGGGGAGGCACCCGACCAGGGGCGCCGGCCGCCCTGCGGGTCGCGTCCTTCAACGTCCGCACCATGTACGGCCGCGACGGCCGGCACAGCTGGATGCTGCGCGCCCGCGCCTGTGCGGCCGCGATCGCGGGGCTCCATGCCGACCTCGTGGGGCTCCAGGAGGTGCGCCCTCTCCAGGAGAGGATGCTGGCGCGGCGGCTGCCCGGCTACGCCGGCGTCGGCGCAGGCCGTGACGACGGCGGCCGCCGCGGCGAACGCTGCACCGTCGTCTACCGCCCGGAGCGCCTGCGTCTGGAGTCGTGGACCGTGCGTTGGTTCTCGGACACGCCGCAGATCGCGGGAAGCCGCTCTTGGGGCAACGCGCTGCCTCGCATCGCCACTCTCTGCCGTTTCACCGACCTCGTGACCGGCCGGACCTTCGGCGCCGCGAACGTGCACTGGGACGGCGCCTCGGCGGCCTCACGGCGGCACAGCGCCGAGGCGCTCCTCGCCTGGCTCGACCCCCCGCTCCCTTGGCTCGTGGTCGGCGACCTGAACGCGACCGTCGCCGACCCGGCCGTCGCGCTGCTGCTCGCCGGCGGGTTGACCGACGCCCTGTCCCACCTGGGCGCGAGCGGACCCGGCGCCGCCACCCACCACGCCTGGGACGGCACGGCTGACGGCACGCGAATCGACCATGTGCTGG
>JAAYBE010000118.1 GCA_012719015.1 Actinomycetota bacterium | reverse complement strand
GTCGACGAGTTCCTGGACGAGGTCGCCGACGAGTACGAGCGGCTCTTCAAGGAGAACATCGACCTCGGCGAGCGGGTGGAGTCGCTCGAGGAGAAGGTGGCCGGCTACAAGCGGATCGAGGAGACCCTCCAGAAGACGCTCGTCAACGCCCAGGCCAGTGCCGAGGAGCAGAAGCAGAACGCCGCCAAGGAGGCGCAGCTCATCCTTCAGGACGCCGAGCTCAAGGCACGCCAGTTGATCAACGAGGCCTACTCGGAGCGTCAGGCGATCGAGCAGTCCATGGCCAAGCTCCGTAGCGCCGAGGAGGGCTTCCGGTTCAAGTTCCAGCAACTGCTCGAGGGCCACCTGCGCCAGCTGCACGAGACGCCGGAGGCCACCGCGCCCACACCCGTCGAGGACCTGACACGACACACCGAGGCCATCAAGGCGGCCATCGTCCGCGAGTCGGCCCCGGAGCGCTCGAGCCCATCCGGTGATGCCCCAGCGGCCGCCGACGTCCCGGACCTCGGGCAGGACGAGGCGGAGAAGGAGCCGCAGGTCTCCACACCCGGCACACCACAGGAGCCGAGCGCGTCGGACGACGCGCCGCGGCCTTTCGCCCGTCCCGGGACGCCGGTCGGCGCAGCAGGTACGCCCTCGCTCGGACCCGGAGGCGTGCAGGCGGGTGCCCGGCGCCCGTCGACGCCGCAGGACGAAGACGACGCTGACGATCCCGAGATCACGGCCTCTACGCCGGTCCCTGCAGACGAGGATGGCGACTCCGCCGAAGGCCACGACGAACCCGTCGTGCTCGATGGGGAGGACGACCTTCTCGCCGACGTGGACACCGGGGTGAACGAGGACGAGTTCAACTGGTGACAAAGGACCACTGACGCAGACCCGCGACGGCGGCCTCAGCCTCGCGGTCTGGGTCACACCGGGAGCGCAGCGAAGCGCTCTGGCCGGCGTCGTCGACGGGCGTCTGCGGGTCCGTCTCGCCGCCCCGCCGGTCGAGGGTCGCGCCAACGCCGAGCTCGTGCGGTTCGTCGCACAGGAGCTGCGCGTCACCCCGCGTGCGGTCTCCCTATCCGCGGGCGGACGATCGCGGCGCAAGCTCCTCCACGTGGCCGGCGTGACGCTGGACGACGCACGGCGTAGACTCGGCCTTTGAGCGACCAAAGGAGCGCCGCATGGCCAAGCTCGCCTACTGCAAGCAGTGCAAGGCGACGTATCCCCTGAGCATCGTCGTCAGCGACGGGGGACGGAGCGGCAAGACCAAGGTGCCCACCTGCCCCATGGGTCACGTCGATCTCGAGCTCGACGCCGCACCCAAGCCGCGTGACAAGAAGTAGGACGGGGTACGCCTCGGCACTGCTGTCCGCCGTCGCGGTGGTGGCGGCCGACCAGGCCAGCAAGGCCGTGGTGCGCTCGCTGGCCGGGCGTCTGCCGTGGCGGCCGTTCCCCGGACTCAGGGTCGGCCTCACCTACAACCCCGGTGTGTCGTTCAGCCGTCTGGCCGGCGCGGGAGGCGCGGTCGTCGTGCTGGTGGCCGTCGTGGCCGCCGGCGTCGCCGTCGCCCTTGTGCTGAGCCCCGCGCGCTACCGTCCTGCACTGGGCGTCATCCTCGGGGGCGCGGTGGGCAACCTCGTCGACCGGCTGCGGTTCCACGGCGCCGTCGTCGATTTCATCGGCGTGTCGTTCTGGCCGGCGTTCAACCTCGCCGACGTGGCGATCGTCGCCGGGACAGTTCTGCTCGGGCTGCAGCTCGTCGTCGGACGCCGTGAGTGAGTCCGGGACTTTCCGCGCCGAGGCGGCGGACGCCGGCCGGCGCCTCGACGTGGCGCTGGCGGAGCGCCTGCGACTGAGCCGCGCCGCGGCACAGCGCCTCATCGCCGCCGGACTCGTCCTGGTGGAGGGCAGCCCGGCGCGCAAGAGGCAGATCCTGCACGCCGGCGAGACGGTCGCCTGGCGCGCGGCGCCGCCGGCCGCGCAGGCGCCCTCACCCGCGGCCGTCCCGCTCTCGCTCGTCTACGAGGACGACTGGGTGCTCGTGGTGGACAAACCGGCCGGTGTGGTCGTCCATCCGGCACCGGGTCACGAGCACGGCACTCTGGCGGACAGCCTCGCTGCCGCCGGTGCGCGAGGCGGGGACGCGCGGCGGCCGGGCATCGTGCATCGCCTCGACAAGGACACCTCCGGGCTCCTCGTCGTGGCCCGCCGGGAGGACGCCTACCGGCGGCTGGTGGCGGCCATGAAGCGGCATCTCGTGCAGCGCACCTATGTCGCCCTGCTGCTCGGCTCCCTGGCGCAGGACGAGGGCACCATCGACGCGCCCGTCGGCCGGCACGTGCGCGATCGCAGGCGCATGGCGCTGCACTCGCCCGCCGGCAAGCGCGCCGTCACCCATTTCGAGACCCTGGCGCGTGCCGGCGCGTTCACGCTCGTGCGCGTACGTCTCGAGACCGGCCGCACCCACCAGATCCGGGTGCATTTCGCCGCACTGGGCCACCCGGTCGCCGGAGACCTGCAGTATGGCCGGTCGCCGCGGCCGGAGGGTCTCGGCCGGCAGTTCCTGCACGCCGCGCGACTCACGTTCCCGCATCCCGACGACGGACACGAGGTCACCTGCTCCAGCCCGCTGCCCGACGACCTCGCCGAGTTCCTCGAGTCCCTGGGACTGGCCGACCGGCAGCCCATCTGAGGAGCGGCACCGGGCGACCGGCGACGGGCGTGCCGCCACAGGGCCCGGCGCCGGCGGCGACCAGCCCCGCCGGCTCCTTGTCGTGACCCCGGCCTGCTGCTACAGTACGTCGGACCTTTAATCCACGTCCGGAGAGACGGAAAGGGGGTGCAGCGTTGCCGTACGCCGACAGGTGATCACGGCGGCGCTTTTTTCATGCAGGGACCCAGACCAGCCAACGAGACGGTCGTCCTGACGGCGGAGCAGATGTCGCGGACCATCACGCGCATCGCCCACGAGGTGTTCGAGAAGAACCCCACCGCGGACAGGCTCGCCATCGTCGGCATCCATACCCGCGGCGCGTTCATCGGCGCCCGCGTCCACAGACTGCTGTGCGAGGTCGCCGGCCGGCAGGTCGAGAGTGGCGACCTCGACATCTCCTTCTACCGCGACGACGTCGCGGCCCGCGGCGCGGTCGGGGTCATCCCTCGCAGCACGCCGCAGCCCGTGGTCAGGGACACGCACCTGCCGTTCGACGTCGACGGCGCCACGGTGGTCCTCGTCGACGACGTGCTGTACACGGGACGCACGATCCGCGCCGCCATCGAGGCGCTCTTCGACTTCGGACGGCCGGCGGCCGTGCAGCTCGCGGTCCTCGTGGACCGCGGCCACCGCGAGCTGCCCATCCGGCCCGACTACGTCGGCAAGAACCTGCCCACGGCCCCGCACGAGCGGATCAGCGTGCGGGTCGACGAGTGCGACGGCGTCGACGAGGTGGTCCTCGTGCGCAAGGAGGCCTGAGCGATGGCCAAACGTGACCTGATCAGCATCGAGGACCTCTCCCGCGCCGAAGTGGAGTTGCTGCTCGACACCGCCGAGAGCTTCCTGCCGGTGCTGGAGAGGGACATCAAGAAGGTGCCCACGCTGCGCGGCCGCACGATCATCAATCTCTTCTGGGAGGCGTCGACGCGCACCTCCTCCAGCTTCGACCTCGCGGCCAAGCGCCTCTCGGCCGACACCCTGGCCCTCAAGGCGAGCGGCTCGGCGGTGGAGAAGGGCGAGACGCTCAAGGACACCGCCATCACCCTGAGCGCCTACTCGCCCGACATCATCGTCATGCGGCATCCGTCCGCCGGAGCCTGCCAGATCCTCTCCGCCAACACCGAGGCGAGCGTCGTCAACGCCGGCGACGGCAAGCATCAGCACCCCACGCAGTGCCTGCTCGACCTGTTCAGCATGCGTCAGAACTTGGGCCGCGAGCTCGACGGCCTCCGCGTCTTCATCATCGGCGACATCCTGCACAGCCGGGTGGCGCGCAGCGACATCATGGGGTTCCGCATGTTGGGCATGGACGTCACCCTGGTCGCTCCGCCCACGCTCATGCCGCGCGGCATCGAGGAGATGGGGGTGAAGGTCGAGTACGACCTCGCCAACCTGAAGGACGCCGACGTCATCTACCTGCTCCGCATCCAGCGTGAGCGCATCAAGCCGGGCTCGGCCTACCTGCCGTCGCTGCGCGAGTACGCCCGGCTCTGGGGCATCTCCCAGGCGCGCCTGCGCCCGGGGCAGCGGGTGATGCACCCCGGGCCGATCAACCGGGGCGTGGAGATCGCCTCGGACATCGCCGACGACGACGAGAACCTGATCGCCCATCAGGTCTTCAGCGGACTCGCCGTGCGCATGGCGATCCTGTACAGGACGATCGTCGGCTACAGCGACGGCGTCGCGCAAGGGGAGGTGCTCTGATGCAACGGACGTGGTACAAGCCTCTCCCGGCCGCCGACCTGCTGATCCGGCGCGGCCGGGTGATCGACCCCGCGGACGGCGGCGACGCCGTGCGTGACGTGCTCGTCAAGAAGGGCCGGATCGCCGAGGTCGGAGAGGACCTCACCGCCCCCAAGAAGGCCCGCGTCGTCGACGCGCACGACATGCTCGTGCTGCCGGGGTTCGTGGACCTCCACGCCCACTTCCGCACCCCCGGACGCGAGGACGAGGAAGACCTCGCCAGCGCGTCGGCGGCCGCAGCGGCCGGCGGTTACGTGGCCGCCTTCGGCATGGCCAACACCGACCCCGTCGTCGACAACGCCGGCCTGCTCAAAGGACTCGCCGACCAGGCCGTGGTCGAGGCCGTGGTGCCGCTCGGCTTCTTCGCCGCGGTCACCAAGGGCCTCCAGGGCGAGGAGCTCACCGAGATGGGCGAGCTGGGCGCCGCCGGAGCTGTCGGCTTCAGCGACGACGGCCGGCCGCTGCCCACGGCGGCGATCACGCGTCGCGCCCTCCAGTACGTCAAGGTCAGCGGACGCTTCGTCGCCGTCCACGCCCAGGACGACTCGCTCTTCAAGGGCGGGCAGATGCACGAGAGCCCCGTGTCCGCGCGCCTGGGTCTCACCGGCATCCCCGACCTCTGCGAGAGCCTGGACGTGGCGCGCACGCTCGACATCGCCGCCTACGAGGACGCCGACGTGCACGTCTGCCATGTGAGCACGGCGCGGTCGCTCGAGGCCATCGCCCGCGCCAAGGCGGCCGGGGTACGGGTCACCGCCGAGGCGACCCCACATCACCTCACGCTCACCGACCGGCGCCTCGACACGCTCGACCCCAACCTCAAGATGAACCCGCCGCTGCGCGCCGAGACGGACCGCACCGCACTGGTCGAGGCCCTGGCTAGCGGTCTCGTCGACTGCGTCGCCACCGATCACGCGCCCCACGCGTCGGAGGCGAAGGAGGTCCCCTACGAGGAGGCGCCGTTCGGCTGCATCGGGCTCGAGACGGCCTTCAGCGTCCTCCACAGCGGGCTCGTGGAGACGGGCGCCCTCGACCTCGCCACACTGGTGACGCGCATGAGCACGGCGCCGGCGCGGATCGCCGGTCTGGTCCCGCCCGCCCTGGCGGCCGGCGCCCCCGCCGACCTCTGCGTCTTCGACCCGGCGACGACCTGGAGGGTCGCGCCTGAGACCCTGCAGTCGCGCTCGTCGAACTCGCCCTGGCTCGGTCAGGAGCTCCGCGGCAGGGTCCGCCTCACGGTGGCCGCCGGCCGGATCGCCTGGGACGACCTTGCCTGATCCCGCGGTCATCGTCCTCGAGGACGGCGCCACGTTCACCGGCGAAGCGCTCGTGGGCGCGGGTTCCGTGGGCGGAGAGCTGGTGTTCACCACGGACATGTGCGGCTATCAGGAGATCGTCACCGATCCGGCGCACTGCGGACAGCTGATCACGTTCACCTTCCCGATGAACGGGGACTACGGAGCCGACGCCGAGCGCGACGAGTCGGACAGGGCTCACGCCCGGGCGATCATCGCCCGCGAGATCACGAACTACCGCTTCAACCGCGCCTCGCGACAGACCTGGCTTGACTGGCTGGCGGAGCACGGGGTACTGGCGGTGACCGGGGTCGACACACGTGCCGTGACGCGGCACCTGCGCGACAAAGGGGCGCTCCGCGCCGTGGTCAGCACGGAGCCGCGCGGCGTGAAGGAGCTGCGCCGCGCGGCGCAGCGTCTGCCGCTGATGGCGGGACTGGACCTCGCCAGGGTGGTCGCCTGCCGGGAGCCGTACGAGGCCGCGGCGTCCCAGGGCCGCTCGACGCCGGAGCTGCATCTGGTCGCCTGTGACTTCGGTCTCACCAGATCGCTGCTCGCCCGCCTCACCGGAGGCGGGTTCCGCGTCACCGTGGTGCCGGGGAACACGAGCGCGCAGAGGATCCTCAGGATGCGTCCCGACGGCGTGCTCCTCAGTACAGGGCCCGGCGACCCGGCGGCCGTCACGTACGCCGTCAAGGCGATCGAACGTCTCCTCGGCCGCGTGCCGCTTCTCGGAGTGGGCCTCGGCCACCAGCTCCTGGCGCGTGCGCTCGGATTCGACACGTACAAGCTCGCGTCCGGCCATCGCGGCGCCAACCACCCGGTCAAGGACCTGCTCTCCGGCGGCGTCGAGATCACCGCCCAGGACCACGGCTTCGCCGTGCGTGAGAAGGCGGTCGTCGGTGCGCAGGTCACCCACGTGAACCTCAACGACGGCGGCGTGGAGGGACTCGCGGCTCCCGAGTACTACGCCCTCTCGGTGCAGTACCGCCCCGATCCGGCGCCGGACCCCCGCACGCCGTGGCCGCCGCTCGAGCGGTTCCGCCGTGAGATCGAGCGGTCCAGGCACGGAGGAGGCGGCTGATGCCGCGCCGCGACGACCTCGGCAAGATCCTGATCATCGGTTCGGGGCCGATCGTGATCGGGCAGGCGTGCGAGTTCGACTACTCCGGCGCCCAGGCGTGCAGGGCCCTCCTTGAGGAGGGCTACGAGGTCGTGCTCGTCAACAGCAATCCGGCGACGATCATGACCGACCCCGCGTTCGCGACGCGCACGTACATCGAGCCGCTCGACCGCGCCACGCTCACGCGCATCATCGAGGTCGAGCGTCCGCACGCCCTCCTGGCGACGCTGGGCGGCCAGACGGCGCTCAACCTGGCCATGGAGCTCAAGCGCGCCGGCGTGCTCGACCTCTGGGAGATCGAGCTGATCGGCGCCGGCGAGGAGGCGATCCGGCGCGCCGAGGACCGACTCGAGTTCCGCAGCGCGATGCAGGAGATCGGCATGCGCGTGCCGCGCAGCATGTGCGCCGAGACCCTGGCCGAGGCCGAGACGGCCTGTGAGGACCTGGGTCTCCCGCTGGTCGTCCGTCCCGCCTACACCCTGGGGGGAGGAGGGGGCGGCATCGCGCACGACGCGGCCGGCCTCCGCCGCATCTGCGAGCAGGGCCTCGCCCTCAGCCCCATCTCCCAGATCCTCCTCGAGGAGTCGGTCGTGGGCTGGCACGAGTTCGAGCTCGAGGTCGTGCGCGACAGGGCCGACAACGTGCTCGTCGTCTGCTCGATCGAGAACATCGACCCCATGGGCGTCCATACCGGCGACAGCGTCGCCGTCGCGCCGGCGCTCACCCTCACCGCCCCCCAGCTCCAGGAGCTGCGTGAGGCGGCCAGGGCGGTCGTGCGCAAGATCGGCCTCGACTCCGGAGGAGCGAACGTCCAGTTCGCCGTCCAGCCGGAGAGCGGCGAGGTGGTGGTCATCGAGGTCAACCCGCGCGTCTCCCGCAGCTCCGCCCTCGCCTCCAAGGCGACCGGCTTCCCGATCGCCAAGGTCAGCGCCCGTCTGGCCGTCGGCTACACCCTCGACGAGATCCGTAACGATCTCACCGGCGGCACATCCGCCTGCTTCGAGCCTGCGCTCGACTACGTGGCGGTCAAGATGCCGCGCTGGGCGTTCGAGAAGTTCCCCCTCAGCGACCGGCAGCTCACCACGCACATGAAGAGCGTGGGGGAGGTGATGGCCCTCGGCCGGACCTTCAAGGAAGCGTTCCAGAAGGCCCTGCGCTCGCGCGATCTGGAGGTCCCCGTCGACCTGCCGACGTCGCCCCAGGACCTGCGCAGGGCGCTGGCGGTCCCGAGCGCCGAGCGGTACGACCTCCTCCTGCACGCGTTCCGTCTGAGACTCGGCGTCGACGAGGTGCACGCGATCACCGGCATCTCGCGGTTCTTCCTGAGTGAGCTGGCCGACGTGGTCGGGCTCGAGGCGGAGGTCCGTGAGGCGCCGCGGCTCACCGCCGATCTGCTGCGACGCATGAAGCGTTACGGGTTCAGCGACAGGCGTCTCGGTGAGCTCACCGGACGCAGTGAACGCGAGATCCGTGCCCTGCGCCTCGAACACGGCATCCTGCCCGTCTACAAGGCGGTCGACACGTGCGCGGCGGAGTTCCCGGCCGAGACCCCGTACTACTACTCCACCTACGAGGAGCAGAACGAGGCCGAGCCGGGGGAGAGGCGACGGGTCGTCATCCTCGGCTCCGGGCCCAACCGCATCGGTCAGGGCATCGAGTTCGACTACTGCTGCGTGCACGCCGCGCTGACCGCCAGGGAGATGGGCTACGAGGCGGTCATGATCAACTGCAACCCGGAGACGGTGAGCACCGACTACGAGGTCTCGGACCGGCTGTACTTCGAGCCGCTCACGTTCGAGGACGTCGCCGACGTGGTGGCCAACGAGCGACCCGAGGGTGTCATCGTGCAGTTCGGCGGCCAGACGCCGCTCAGGATCGCCCGTGCCCTGGTCGAGGTCGGGATCCCCGTCCTCGGCACGCCCCAGGACTCCATCGACCTCGCCGAGGACCGTGGCCGGTTCGGCGGGCTCCTGGAGGAGCTGGGCATCCGGTGTCCACGGTACGGCCTCGCCACCACCGCCGCCGAGGCGGCCGAGGTCGCCGCACAGGTGGGGTATCCCCTGCTGCTGCGACCGTCCTACGTGCTCGGCGGCCGTGCCATGCGCATCGTCTATGGGCTCGAGGAGCTCGAGCGTTTCGTGGGCGATGCGGCCAGTGTCAGTCCAGGCCATCCGGTGCTCCTCGACGAGTTCCTCGAGAACGCCGTCGAGGTGGACGTCGACGCCGTCGGGGACGGCGAGGAGGTCTACATCGGCGCCGTCATGCAGCACGTGGAGGAGGCCGGGGTGCACTCCGGCGACTCCGCCTGCGTGATACCGTCCATCTCGCTCGGCGAGGGCACCCTGGAGCAGGTGCGCCGCCAGACGAAGGCGCTCGCCCTCGCCCTGGACGTGCGCGGGCTGATCAACGTCCAGTTCGCGTGTCACAACTACCGGCTCTATGTGCTCGAGGTGAACCCGCGCGGCTCCCGCACGGTGCCCTTCGTCAGCAAGGCGACCGGGATCCCCCTGGCGCGAGTCGCCACACGGGTGATCCTCGGGGAGCGCCTCGCGGACATGGGTCTGGAGCGCCGCGTGCCCGGCTACGTGAGTGTCAAGGAGGCTGTCCTCCCGTTCGGCCGGTTCCCCGGCACGGACACGCAGCTCGGGCCGGAGATGAGGTCCACCGGCGAGGTGATGGGCATCGCCGACACCTTCCCGGAGGCGTTCGGCAAAGCTGTGGCGGCGGCCGGCCTGGCGCTGCCCATCGAGGGCGACGTCTTCCTCTCCGTGTGCGACAGCGACAAGTCGGCGGCCACCATCCTGGCGCAACGGCTGCACGCACTCGGTTTCGCCATCCACGCCACCCGCGGCACGGCGGCGGCGCTCACCAGCCTCGGCATCCCGGTGAACGTGGTCGACAAGGTGTCGGAGGGGGCACCGAACGCGGTGGACCTCATCGAGTCCGGCGACATCCGCCTCGTGATCGACACCCCGTTCGGACGCGGAGCGCGCACCGACGGCTACCGGATCCGCAGCGCCGCACTGCGCAGGGGTATCGCCTCCATCACGACGCTCGCCGGCGCTTCCGCGGCCGTCTCCGCCATCGAGGCCGCGAAACGGCCCCGAGTACAGGTACACTGTCTTCAGGACCTTCACGCGGAGGCGGAGCGGACGTGAGCGGGAGCGGGCAGACGCACGACGACCACCGGCAGTGGGCGGAGACGTCGCACTGCCGGGTGTCCGCGGCCCGCCACCTCGGCGGCTTCGCCGTGCTCGAGCTCATCGCGCCGCGCATCGCCCGGCGCGCGGCGCCCGGCCAGTTCGTCATGGTCACGGTGCCCGGCGAGGGCTACCTGCTGCGGCGTCCGATCTCGCTGTTCTCGGCCGAGGCCGACTGCATCGCGCTGCTCGTGGAGGCGCGCGGGCGCGGCAGCGAGCGCCTCACCCGACTCGAGGTGGGCGACGTCGTCGACGTCGCCGGACCGCTGGGCAGCGCGTTCCCGACCCAGGGCGTGACCAACGCGCTGCTGGTCGGCGGCGGCATCGGCTGCGCGCCGCTGCAGTACCTCGCCGACGAGCTTGCGGCGGCCGGAGCCCACGTCACCGCCGCCCTCGGCTTCCGCGACTTCCGGGCCGCCCGCGCCGTCGGGGCGTTCACCATCGAGCGCCTCTCGGTGGCCACAGAGGACGGGAGCGTCGGGAGAGCCGGGACCGTGCTGCACCTCCTCGCGGCGCTCGACGTGGCCCCCGGCACCACGGTCTATGCGTGCGGGCCCACGCCCATGATCGCCGCCGTGCAACGCTGGACGTTCCACGAGGGTCTGCGCGGCTACGTGTCGCTCGAGGCCCATATGGCCTGCGGCACAGGCTCCTGCCACGGCTGTGTCGTCGACACCGCGCGCGGCAAACTCCGCGTGTGCAGTGAAGGTCCCGTGTTCCGCCTCGACGAGGTGACGCCGTGAGCGACCGCCGGCCGCCCGCCCCTGAGACCGACCTCTCCGTGCGGCTGGGACCCGTCGAGCTCGCCCATCCGCTGGTCGATGCCTCCGGCACCCTGGACGTGCTCGAGTACGCCCGCCGTTACGACGGCGACTACCTCGCCGACTTCCCCTACGCCGCCTACGTGCCCAAGACCGTGACCGCCGATCCGCGCACCGGCAACCCGCCGCCCCGGGTCACGGAGACTCCGTCCGGAGTGATCAACGCGATCGGTCTCGAGAACCCCGGGGTCCACGCCTGGATCGCCCAGCTCGGCGAATGGGCGGCGCTCCGGGCGCCCGTCCTCGTGAGCGTCGGCGGCAACTCACCGGAGCAGTATGCCGCCGTGATCTCGGCCCTCGAGGCCCACCTCGCCGCAGCTCCTCCCGGGACCGTGCCGGACGTCCGCGGATACGAGCTCAACGTCTCCTGCCCTAACGTCGTCGGCGGCCTACAGATCGGCGCCGACCCCACCGCGACGGCGGAGGTCGTCGGCGCCTGTCGTGCCGCCACCGCGCGCTTCCTGTTGACGAAGCTGACGCCGAACGTGCGCGACGTCACAGAGGCCGGGGCCGCCGCCCTGGGCGCCGGCGCGGACGGGCTCTCGCTGGTCAACACCTTCAAAGCCATGGTGCTCGACCGCGACACGCTGCGCCCGTTCCTCGGCAACCGGACGGGAGGGCTCTGCGGACCGGCCATCAAGCCCATCGCCCTGCGCATGGTGGCCGAGGTGGCGCGTGCGTTCCCGGACACGCCCCTCGTCGGCATGGGCGGCGTGATGACCGGGCTGGATGCGCTCGAGTTCATCGCCTGCGGCGCCACGGCCGTCGCGGTAGGGGCGGCCAACTTCACGTCCTTCGAGGCGCCGCAGCGGATCCTCGCCGAGCTCCGGGACGAGGTCGCCGCGAGGGGCTTCGGCACCGTGGGCGAGGCGCGCGGCATCGCGCTTCGCGCCTGACCCTCGCATCCTCCGTCGCCCGTCGGCAGAAAACTCCCGCTAGACAACGCTTTTCCCGGCGACGGTCTGTTGAAACGCCGCCGCCGCATCACATATACTCTCGCGCGATGCCCCCGTCTTCCAAGCAATCCAACACGGCTCCAGCGCGGTCACTCGACCAGCGCATGGAGGCCTTGAGCAAGGCGAACGAGGTCCGCAGCCGCCGGGCCGCGTTGAAGGCCGACCTAAAGCACGGCCGGGTCAAGATGGAGGACGTCCTGGCCGACCCGCCGGAGTACCTGCTCACCGCCAAGGTCGCCGACCTCCTCATGGCCGCCCCCAAGTGCGGCCGGATCAAGTCGGCGCGTATCATGGACCTGTGCCGCATCAGTCCGAGCAAGACCGTGGGCGGCCTCTCCGAACGGCAGCGGCAAGAGCTCCTCGCCTACTTCGGAGGCTGACGCCATCCCGTCCGTGTTCGTCATCTCGGGGCCTTCAGGCGCCGGGAAGGGGACCGTCATCGGCCTGGTCCGGCAGCGCCTGCCACACCTCGTCACGGCCGTGTCCGCCACCACCCGGACACCGCGGCCTGGCGAGGCCGACGGCCGGGAATACCACTTTATGGACGAGGCCCGCTTCCGTGCCGCGGTCGCCGCGGGAGACTTCCTGGAATGGGCGGAGTACAGTGGTCACCTGTACGGGACGCTACGCAGCGAGGTCGAGGCCGGGCTCGCCGGGGGCGACGACGTGATCCTCGAGATCGAGCTGCAGGGCGCACGCTCCGTGCGCAGGTCGATGCCGGAGGCGGTCTCCGTGTTCATCGTGCCGCCGAGCACGAGCGAACTGGAGCAGAGACTGCGTGGGCGCGGCACGGAGACCGGGGCTGCCATCGCCCGGAGATTGGGCCGTGCGGAGACCGAGATGGCCGCCGCGCACGAGTTCCGTCACGTCGTGATCAACGACGACGCCGAGCGGGCCGCCGACGAGGTGGTCGCCATCATCGAGGCACAGAGGAAGGACGCATAGTGGACAAGCCCCGCATCGACGAACTGCTGCCCCACGCGGACGGCTCCCGTTACGAGCTCGTCATGATCGCCGCCAAGCGTGCGCAGCAGATCAACAGCTACTACCAAGGTCTCGGCGAGAACACTCTCGGGCTCGAGGAGTTCACGCCGCCGCTCATCACCACCCGCAGCGCGAACCTCCTGACGATCGCTTTCGAGGAGATCGTGGACGGCAAGGTGGAGCGCGAGCTCCCCGACTGATGTCCGGTCAGAGACCGCGCAGTGTGCCGGCCTCGGCGGCATGGGAGTGAGGTCTCCTTGAGCGGGCTTCACGACGTATCCGTCGCCCGTACCGTGCTCGTCGGTGTCACCGGCGGGATCGCGATCTACAAATCGGTCGAGCTGGTGCGCGGCCTGGTCAAAGACGGCCTTCGGCCGCTCGTCGTCACCACGGAGGCGGCGCAGCGTTTCGTCATGCCGCTCACTTTCGCAGCCGTGTCGCAGGCTCCGGTGCTCGACGACCAGAGCGCCTGGCAGGGGAGCGGCGGCTGGTTCCAGCACATCGAGGCTGCCCGCGCGGCGAGCGTGATGGTCGTCGCCCCTGCGACCGCCAACACCCTCGCGAAGATGGCGACGGGTATCGCCGACAACCTGCTCACCGCCACCTATCTCGCCTTCCGCGGCCCGGTGATCGTGGCGCCCACGATGAACTGGGCGATGCACCAGCATGATGCCACGCAGCACAATCTGCGCCTGTTGGCGGATCGTGGAGTCGAGGTCCTGCCGACGGAGCAGGGCGAGCTCGCCTGCGGGGAGGAGGGCTCTGGCCGCATGGCCTCGCCTGAGACGATCCGGCTGGCGGTACGCCGCGCGCTGGCCGCGTCGGCCAGGGGGCCGCTCGCCGGCAAGCGGGTCGTGGTGACGTCGGGCGGCACCCGCGAGCGAATCGACGCCGTGCGGTTCATCGGCAACAGGTCGAGCGGCAAGATGGGCCGTGCCCTGGCCGATGAGGCGTACCTCCGCGGTGCCACGGTGACGCTGGTCACCACCCAGCCGCCCACCGGCGCCGCCTACGACGTCGTCAGCGTCGAGAGCGCCGCCGAGATGGCGGCGGCAGTGGGCGATGCCGTCCGCAGCGCGGACGTCCTCGTCATGGCGGCGGCGGTGGCCGACTTCCGCCCTGCCGTCGACGAGCGCGGCAAGATCGAGCGCGGCGAGCGCGAGACGCTCACGCTCGAACTGGTGCGCACGGTCGACATCCTCGCGTCGACGGCCCGGCCGGGACTCTACCGCGTCGGTTTCGCCGCCGAGGCCGGGCCGCGACTCGACCGCGCCCGGGCCAAGAAGGCGGCGAAAGGCATCGACCTCCTGGTCTTCAACGACATCCTCGCCGAGGGCGTCGGGATCGGCTCGGACGAGAACGAGATCACCATGCTCACCGCCGAGGGCGAGGTGCATGTACCACGCACGAGCAAGGCCGCCTGTGCACATGCCGTCGCCGATCAGATCGAGAAAGGCCTGGCGGGATGACGCCCGACCGCGCCGCCGTGCTCGCCGAGGTGGAGGCGCGCGTG
>JAAYBE010000117.1 GCA_012719015.1 Actinomycetota bacterium | reverse complement strand
TGCCGCCGTTCTTCAAGGCGTTCCACGTCACCGACGAGGACGTCGAACTGTTCAGCGCCGAACGGGTGCTGCTCGTGCCGCGGGCGCTCGAGGCGCTGGCCGCCGTGAGCGCCCTCATGCCCGTCTACATCATCTCGACCTCCTACACGCCCTACCTGCGCGCGCTCTGCGACCTCGCGGGGTTCCCGATGGGGCAGGTGCGCTGCACCGAGCTGAGCCTGGACGCGTGGGAGATGCCGGAGGAGGAGGCCGAGCGGCTGCGCACGGAGGCGAGTGCGGCGCTGGCGCGCCCCGTCATCGAGATCCCGGACGGGGCGCGCTCCGCCGACGACCTGGCGCCCCAGGACCGGGCCACGGTGGCGGAGCTCGACGGCCTCTTCTGGGGCTGGATGGACGGCCGGGTGAGCGGCGCGATGCTGGCCGCCGTGCGTCCCGTGGGCGGCGGCCAGAAGCTCGCCGCGCTCGAGGAGATCGTCGCCGCCGAGGGCGTCGCGGGCGGCGGCGTCATGTACGTCGGCGACTCGATCACGGACGCGCCGCCGCTCGAAGCCGTCAAGGCCTGGGGCGGCGTCGGCCTGAGCTTCAACGGCAACGGCTACGCGCTCGCGGCGGCCGAGTTCGCCGCCGCGAGCCCGGACGCCGAGGTGCAGGCGCAGCTCGCCCGGGCGTTCGCGGCCGGCGGCCGGGACGCCGTCGAGGCCGCCGTCCGCGCCTGGCCCAGGCCGAAGAAGGACGCGCGCCCGCGCGGCAAGGCGCGGGCGGCCGTGGGCCTGGTGGCCGAGGAGCGCGAGAGGCTCGCCGCCGCCTCCGCCGCGGCGCGGCGCAGCGTCCGTGGCGAGCGCGTCGCGCGCCTCGGCTGACCCGCGTCCGATGACGCCCGCCCCAGCCCTCCGCCTCTCCGGCGTCACCGTCTGGGAGTGGGACGACCGCCTGCGGCGGCGCCAGCCGATCCTCACGGACGTCGACTGGACCGTCAGGCCCGGCGAGCAGTGGGCGGTGCTCGGCCCCAACGGCGCCGGCAAGTCGACGCTGCTGGACGTCGCCGCCGGGATGCGGCATCCCAGCCGCGGAGCGGTCGAGATCCTCGGCGAGACCGTCGGGCGCGTTGACCTGCGCGCCCTGCGCGAGCGCATCGGCCACGTGGACGTGCGGACCGAGGAGGCCTTCGCCCCGCGACGCACGGCGCTCGATGTGGTGCTGACCGGCGCGACCGGCACGATCCAGGTCCTGGAGGAGCGCCTCGACGAGGCGGCGCGGGAGCGGGCGGCGCATCTGCTGGAGCGGTTCGGTTGTGCGGCCGTCGCCGACCACTCCTTCGGGTCGTGCTCCCAGGGCGAGCGGCGGCGCATCCTGCTGGCCCGCGCCCTGATGCGCCGCCCGCCGCTCCTGCTGCTCGACGAGCCGGCCGGGGGCCTCGACCTCCCCGGCCGCGAGGCGCTGCTCGCGGCGCTCGCCCTGCTGGCCGGCGAGCCGGCGCCGCCGGCCGTCGGCCTCGTGACCCACCACCTCGAGGAGCTGCCGCCCACCATGACGCACGCGCTGCTGCTGGCCGGGGGCCGCGTGTGCGCCTCGGGCGCCGTCCGGGGCGTCCTCGCCGACGGGCCGCTGAGCGCCTGCTTCGGCGTGGCGATCGGCGTCGCGCGCGCGGACGGCCGCTGGACCGCGCGCGCGACCCCCAGCTGGTGAGGCCCGGCGCCCCGTCCGCGACCGCCCACGGCGTGGATCGGGAGCCGCTCCCTCGTCGCCCGGACCGTACGCGCGTACGTTGACGACGCTCGCCTGAGCGCCGTACCGTACTTTGTACGCCTTATCAAGTACGGTCCGGCGCCGCGGACGGGCGCCGTGAGGAGGTCGCCATGCCGGTCGCCGAGGAG
>JAAYBE010000116.1 GCA_012719015.1 Actinomycetota bacterium | reverse complement strand
GGACCCGGCCGGCGGCCCGCCGCGGCGGGCCGCCGGCCCCCCTGGGGAGGTGGGGGGTGGGGGCTTCCGGGGAGAGGGCGCCGGAGGGGGTGCGACAGAGCCGCGCGTGACCCGCAACCACCATCTGCATCACCTCTCCCCACATCGGGGGCCGCTGGACGAGCCGGCCCTGATCGCCGCCGGCGCGGAGCGCGGTGGGCAGGTGATCGTGGCGTCCCCAGTGTAACGGGCGTGGTGTCCGGCGTCTCGGTCCGCGCGCGGCTCACAGGGTCACGTTCGAGGGCGACGATGTGTGCCGGGACGGCCGAGACGGTAGACTAGCCCGCCGGGGCCGCGCCGCATGGAGTGGTCCCGCGGACCGTCCGAGCACGAGGATCGGAGGCATCTCGGTGGGCACGCCCCTCATCGCACAGCTGGCCGCGGCGCCGGCGGTAGGAGAAGAGTACCGGCCGTACGCGCTGTCGCCCGACGGCTCCCGCGTCGCCTTCGAGTGGTACAAGGGCGGCGACTGGCAGATCCACGTGATGGACCTCCCCGACGGCGAGCCGCGCCGCGTGGGCGACCTGCGCGACCGCTGCGCCTGTCCCCAGTTCTCACCGGACGGACGGTATCTCTACTTCAGCCGTGACGACCGCGGCTCCGAGTGTTTCGACGTCTATCGCTGGGAGGTCGCGACCGGAGCGCTCGTCAACCTCCTGCCGGAGACGCCCGACCTCGCTCCGCTGCCCGATCCCGACCTCTCGCCCGACGGCACGCAGCTCGCCTTGACGGTGACGCACGGCGACGGATACGCCGTGGCCGTCATGCCCGCGGCGCCCAACCCGCGCGGGGAGGCGCTGCGCCTGTTCACGGAGCACCCGTACACGGAGAGCTCGCCGCGCTGGTCGCCGGACGGGCGCCGCCTGGCCTGCACCATCGGCACACGCGGACAGGACACGGCGATCATCGTGATCGACACCGGGACGGAAGAGACGACCTTCGTCGGCGGCTCGGACGAGTTCTTCGCCGGACAGCTGGCGTGGTCGCCGGACGGCGGCCGCCTCGCCTTCTCCGGCGGTCCGGGCGACCACCCGGCGATCGGTGTCTACGACCTGGCAAGCGGATCGGTCACCTGGGCCTGGGAGGATCATCACGTCGACGCCCACCACCCGGTCTGGGCCCCGGACGGCGCCGCGCTCGCGTTCCTCGTCGACGTGGAGGGCGAGACCGGCCTCTGCCACGTGGACCTGCGTGACGGCTCCGTCACCGAGTACAGCATCGGGCCGGGCAACCACTACGCGCCCGGCTTCACCCCGGACGGCGCCGCGCTCATCTGCGTGCTCAGCCGCCCCGACGCTCCGCCCGACCTCTACCGCGTGGAGCTCGACAGCGGCGACGTGACCATGCTCACCGACTCGCTGCCGACCCGCCTGCGGGAGGCCAGGTTCGTCTCCGGCAGTCCGGTCTGGTACACGAGCTGGGACCACCTCGCCGAGGTGCCGGGCATCCTGGTGGAGCCGGACGAACCCAACGGGGCGGCCGTCGTGATCGTCCACGGCGGCCCCACCTGGCACCACTCCAACGAGTGGGACCCCCTGCGCCAGGCGTTCGTGGCCGCCGGGCTCACCGTCCTCCACCCCAACTACCGCGGCAGCGACGGCTACGGCCGGCGCTGGCAGCTCGCCAACCGCTGGCTCATGGGCCAGGGCGAGGTGCTGGACGTGGCGGCCGGACACGAGTTCCTCGTGCGGCACGGCTGCGACCCGTCGCGCATCGCGATCACGGGGCGCAGCTGGGGCGGCTTCCACACCATGGCCGCGGTCACCCAGTTCCCCGAGCTGTGGGCGGTGGGCGTGGCCGGCGTGCCCTTCTTCGACTTCATCGACAGCCAGGTCGACACCGCCATCCGCGACGACCTGCGCTGGTGGGACCTGCAGAACACCGGCGACATCGAGAAGGACCGGGCGAAGCTGACGTACTACTCGCCCATCAACCACCTCGACCGGGTGGAGGCGCCGCTCCTGCTGCTCGGCGGGGCGCTCGACCCCCGCTGCCCGCCGCGGCAGATCGTCGAGGTGGCCACGGAGCTGCGCAGGCGCGGCCGCATCTGCGACTACGTCGTCTATCCGGACGAGGGCCACGAGATCAGCGGCCTCAAGCACCGCGTCGACTACGACCGGCGCACGGTGGAGTTCATCCTCGAGCACACCGGCTCGGCCTGACGGGCCGGTGACGCGCGGGCGAGGGAACGCGCCGGGCGCCGCCGTCAGCGCTGCGTGATCAGGTAGTCGAACGCGGCCAGCGCCGCCTTGGCGCCCTCGCCGGCGGCGATCACGATCTGCTTGTCCTTGGTCGCGGTCACATCTCCGGCGGCGAACACCCCGCGCACGCCGGTGTCGCCCATCTCGTCCACCACGACCTCGCCGCGCTGGTTGGTGCTGACCAGGTCGAGCACCAGGTCCGAGTTGGGCGAGAGGCCGACCTCGATGAACACCCCGTCCACCTTGAG
>JAAYBE010000115.1 GCA_012719015.1 Actinomycetota bacterium | reverse complement strand
TGGCCTCGTCGCCCGTGGCGTGACCGAGCCGGTCGTTGATCTCCTTGAGCACGTCCACGTCCATCTGGATGATCCCGTAACGGCGACCGAGCCGCCTGTACATGGCGAACTGCTGCGCCAGGACCGCGTCCAGATACCGGCGGTTGAACAGTCCCGTGAGCGGGTCCGTCACCGCCGAGTCCGAGAGCTCCTGGATGCGGGCGACGAGCTCCTTGCCGGCCACGCTCTCGAGCTCGCCGAAGACCTCGACTCCGTGGCGCCTGCCCTCGATCTCCAGGACGGTCGTCTTGACGTACACGGCCAGCCGTCGGCCGTCCTTGCGCTTGAGGAAGACCTCGCGGACGTCGTGCGGGCGTCCGGCGTCCATACAGTGCCGGATGGGGCAGCCGCCGGCGCAGAGGCTACGTCCCGTCAGGTCGGTGTGGGCCAGGATCGCGTCGTCGCAGCGACGGCCGACGACCTCGTCCGGGGAGTATCCGGTGATCCGTTCGGCGCCCTCGCTCCAGTACACGATGGTGTGGTCGGGACTGACCACATAGACGCCGTCGTGGAGGGCGTCGAGGATGCTCTTGAAGCCGATGTCCATGTCGGGTGCAGTGACCACGGCTCGTGAGTACCCGCCCACGGCTCGCCTCATGCGGGGGTCGGCAGTCGGGGCGGCGGCGGGGCGGGTGCGCGGCGCCCCCGACGGTGACTTCCCTCCGGCCCCTGCCGGCGCCTTCGTCGGCCATTGTCCGGTGCGCCTGCGGCGCCCCCGACGGTGACTCCCCTGCGGCGCCTTCGGCGGTCACTCGGAGTCGAGGGAGGCGTCGAGCTCCTGCTTGGCGTCGGTCTCGCGTGAGCGGTACAGCTGGCGTGCGTCGCGCAGATGCTCCGTGCTCTCGTCGAGCACGGCCGCCATCTCACGCCAGAGGCAGACGTCGCTCTTGAGGTACTTGCTCTTGATGACGGGCCCGCACTCCTCGTCGAGCGGACAGGCGTAGCAGACCTCGTTCTCGACCACCAGGGCGGCCTTGCGGGCCCGCTCGCCTTCGTCGATCCGCCGATAGGCGTCCAGCAGCAAGCCCTGGACGTCGCCCTCGATCGCCACCTGGAAACGCGGCATGTACTCGGGCTCGTCGTAGAAGAACACCCCGTTGTCCCAGTGGGCCAGCTCGAAGACCTGGTCGAGCGTCTGCCGCTCCATGATGCGACGGATGATCTCCTTGGTGGTGAGGCCTTTCTCGATGAGGCGCTGCCCCAGCGGCTTGAGCTTCTTCTGCTCGTGCGAGAGGCCGGCGTCCTCCATCAGCGCCTCCGCGAGCTGGGGCTCGGTGAGACAGCCGGCCTTGACGAGTCGCGTGCCCAGCTTCTCGTCGGTGATCGGCAGGGAGATCGCCTCGACGCGTCCGCGCACGAGATAGATGAAGCCGTACTCCTCGAAATCGCGGACTTCCAGCACGCCGGTGGCCGCGCACTGCGCGAGGAACTGCAGCACGCCGGCGAGATTGAACCTTCGGATGGAGCCCTCGAGCAGCATCGTGGACCTGTCTCGTCCTCCTGTCAGTAGCCGATATCGGCAACAGCGCCGGTTTCGTGAGAGCCGCGCGCCGCGTTCCGCCCGCAACCGGCAAATTGACCGAGCTTGAGCGACGCCGCTATACTCACCGTTCTGACTATCGGCGATGGTGCGAGGACGCAGTGAAGAGGACCTACCAACCGAACACCCGCAAGCGCAGCAAGA
Source organism: Actinomycetota bacterium (assembly GCA_012719015.1). GTDB lineage: Bacteria > Actinomycetota > Thermoleophilia > UBA2241 > UBA2241 > CAIXSE01. Next base: position 6,198 of record JAAYBE010000115.1, on the reverse strand, counting down.
CCCATGGCTTCCGCAAGCGCATGAGCACGCGTGCGGGGAGGGCGGTCATCAAGAAGCGCCGGCAGAAGGGGCGCAAGCGCCTCTCCGCATAGCCGCGCGCGCAGATGGCCGCCAAGCGCTCCCGCCTCTCCCGCTCCTCGGACTTCCAGCGCATCTATCGGCAGGGAAGCTCGACGGCGTCCCGCTTCCTGGTGTTGTATTGGTTCAAGCGTCCGGCGGAGCTGGGTGACGAGGGGCCCCGGCTCGGCCTGTCGGTGTCGAAGAAGCTGGGCGGATCCGTCGTCCGCAACCGTATCAAGCGACTGCTGCGCGAGGCCTTCCGGGCCAGCGCCGGGCAGTTCGCCGAGGAGTACGATCTGGTCGTGATCGCGCGCCCGCAACTCAATGAGCTCGTCGCCCGTGAGCGTGAGGGCGAGAAGGGTCTCGTGGCCGCCGCCCTGCGCGAGTTGCTGGGCCGCGCCGGCCTCCTGGTCCCGGGAGAGCCGTGAGCCGCATCGCCTCGGCCGTCGACGCCGGCGTCAACGCCGTCCTCATCGCCCTCATCAGGGTCTACCAGTACGCCGTCTCACCGTTGCTGGGGCAGCGCTGCAAGTACTACCCGTCGTGCTCGAACTACGCCGTCGGCGCGCTGCGCGAGCACGGCGTGGTCCGCGGCCTCGGGCTCGCCTCCTGGCGGCTGCTGCGCTGCAACCCGTTCAGTGACGGCGGCTACGACCCCGTGCCGCCGCGGCGCGTCCGCGTCCACCACGAGCACACGGGGGCCTGATCCTCATGCAGAGCATCCTCGGACCGCTCGTCAACGCCCTGACCTGGGTCCTCAACTGGCTGCACAGCGCGGGCCTCACGTGGGGTCTCTCCATCATCGGCCTCACGATCATCGTCCGGCTCATCCTGTTCCCGCTCACCTGGAAGCAGTACAAGTCGGCCCAGGAGATGCAGGCCATCCAGCCGCAGATCAAGGCGCTGCAGAAGAAGTACAAGAACGACCGCGGCAAGCTGCAGGAAGAGACGATGAAGCTCTACCAGGAGCATCACGTCAACCCGTTCGCCTCGTGCCTGCCGCTGGTCCTGCAGCTGCCGATCTTCATCAGCCTGTACTACGCGATCAGGGGAGAGCAGGACCTCGCCGACGCCACCTTCCTCGGCATCCCGCTGGGCGCGCCCAGCGTCATCCTGCTGATCGTCTACGTGCTCACGCAGATCGTCTCGACGGAGCTCATGCTGGTCACCCAGTCGGACAAGACGCAGAAGATGATCATGCGGGCGATGCCGCTCATTTTCGTCTTCGTCCTGCGGTCGTTCCCGGCCGGCCTCTTCGTCTACTGGATCACGACCAACCTGTGGACGATCGGACAGCAGCTCATCATCCGGCGGACGATGCCCAAGCCGGAGGAGCTGGCGGCGCGCGCCAAAGCCAAACCGAAGAAGCGCAGCCGGTTCATGGAGGCCATGGCGGCGTCGCAGAGCGAGGCGATGAAGCAGCGCGAGGCCAAGATGGCCCGCAAGCGGGAGGCCGGGGAGGCCGCGAAACGGGGCGATGCGACGAAGCAGACCACCGGCGGCGGGACCCGCAAGGCCGCGCCCGGCGGCAGGAAGCCCCCGCCCGGCAAGGTGAAGCGCAAGCAGCAGGGCGGGCAACAGAGGAGCGCCCGACCGCAGGGCGGCAAGACCGCTGCGGGGCGCCAGGAGTCCGCCGGTCGGCAGAAGCCGAGACCCAAACCGAAACCGGTCGATGCGACGACCGGCCCCTCCGGCGACGACGGAGCCACCACGAGCGCGGGCGGTCCGGCGGACGAGTGACCCGCCGAAGAGCCCGCGCTCTCGCCTCTCTGAGCAAGGAGCAGGACCGATGGAAGAGCCTGACGACGACCTCCAGCCGATCGACGACGAGGAGCTGGAGACCGAGTTCGCCACCATCGCCACGGGTGCCAGCGTGCAGGAGGCGAAGCGCACGGCGCTCGAGCAGCTTCGCAAGATCGTGCCCTACGTCAATCCCGCCGACGTCGAGTTCCTCGTGCTCGAGGAGGGGAGCAGGGGCAGCTTCTTCGGCCGTGGCCGGACGGCGGCACGCGTGGAGGCCCGGCTGCATCCGCCGGACGAACATGCGGCGGCCGATCTCCCGCCGAGCGCCGAGAAGCTGCGCGAGTTCATCCAGACCGTGGTGGGTCTCATGGGCGTCGTGGCGCATGTGAGCGCCGCCGAGACCCCCGAGGCCGTGCGCGCGGAGATCACCGGCGAGGACCTCGGACTGCTCATCGGTCGCCACGGCGCGACGATCGACGCGCTCCAATACGTGGCCGCGATCGTCGTCAACGGTGACCGCCGCGAACGCCGGCAGGTGATCGTCGACGCCGAGGGTTATCGCGAGCGCCGTGCCGCCGCCCTCACCGCGCTGGCAGACCGCACCGTGCAGAAGGTCGTGCGCGACGGCGCCGCCGTCACGCTCAAGCCGATGAGCGCCGCCGAGCGCAAGGTGATCCACCTCCACCTGAAGGACCACTCACGGGTCGAGACGGTGAGCGAGGGCAACGAACCCTTCCGCGCCGTGGTCGTCTCTCCCAGGCGCACGAGGTGACGACGGGCTGCGGTACGGCGTCCGCCGACCGCCCCGTTCCCGGTCCGGCTCGTGACGGGTCGAACGCCCCCATCGTGACCCCGCCTCGAGGGCGCGAGGGAGGGGCGGCTCCCGCAGGGCCGCTCAGTGTGCGGGGCGTCCCCGGGTCAGCGGTCCCAGTCGAAGTCGCGGGCCTTGGTCTGCTCCCACGACGCCGCTTCGTCGTCGCTGCGCTGACCGAGCAGTGACTTGCTGAGGAACTCGGGCGGGTTCTGCGCCACCTCGTGCGGCGTCGCGGGGCCGGCGACCGGCTTCGTCTCGACCGGCTTGGGCTCGGTCGGGTCATGCTCGAGCTCCGCCTGTGCGCGCTGCGAGCCCGCGCGGCTGATCCGCGCCGGAGAGAGCTGGACCGTGCCGTCGGCGCGTACGCCCGCATTGGGGCGCAGTTCCAGCTCGTCGTACCCGCGGTCGTCCATGCCCACGTCGCCGCTGTCGAGATCGATGCGGAAGCGGTACCAGCCCATCGTCCACATGAAGGTGACGGTGACGGTGTCGTCCTCGAGGGCGGCGTGCACGTGCGGGAGCCCCAGCTGCTCGTTGGTCTCGGCGATCTTGCGGGGGACGCGGCTGACGTTGAGGAGGTCGACGCCGCGCTGAAGCAACGTGAGCGAGGCGGCCGCCGCCGCAGCCTCGGCGGACGGCGCGGGCTGATCCTCCACCGGCGGCTCGTCCTCCGTCGGCCTCTCGTCATCTGCGGCCGCGGTCTCCCCTGCGCCGGCGTCCTCATCCGTCTCTGCGGCGGCCTGCGGGTCATCCGGCGCGACCTCGATGGGCTGGGTGTCTTCGAGCACGGCGGCCGGGCTTTCGACCGGCGTCTCCATCGGAGGTCCGGTCGCGGCGCCGGGCCCGTCCGCCGCCGTGGCCTCTGCGTCGGCGGCCTCCTCGGCGGCGGCTGCAGCCTCGAAGCCGTCCGTCTCCGGCGCTGCGACGACCTCGGCAGGAGGTCCGTCGGCAGCCATCGGTTCGGTGGAGGGCCCGGGCCAGGACGTCTCCGGCTCCGTCGTCGCCGGTCCGGACTGCGGCAGGGCCGCCAGTTCGGCGGCGAACTCGGCCGGCGTCTCGCCCCAGGTGCGCTCGCCCGGCTCGGAGGAGTCCATGGTGACCGAGCCGGGTTCGGCCTCCGCCGCGTCGCTCGTCTCGAGGTGCGCGAGGCGGCCGGCCAGTTCCTGGCGCTCGGCCTCAGCCTGCGCCAGTCGAGCCTTGAGGGCCTCGATCTGCGCGTCCTTGTCCTTGAGCGCGAGCCAGAGGGCATCGCTCTCGCCTCGCGCGTGCGCGGCACGCTCCGGCGCGACGGCGTCCGGCGCGGCGGCGGGCTCGGGAGACGGCGCCGGATCGCCGGAGCGCGCCTCGCTGCGCGTCTCGCGCATGCGGCCTGCATTGGCCGGCGTCGGCGCTGCCGCAACCGGCTCGCCGGCGCCCGCGTAGGCTTGTCCGCACAACGAGCAGATCAGGCGCTCGTTGCCGCGGTCGTCCACCACGGTCTGGGTCCACTCACCGGCGAGAAGCGTGCGGCCGCACTCCGCACAGACGGCCTGGTCGCGGTCGTCTTTGCCGCGGCCGAAGATGCGTCCGAACATCGTCACTCCCGTATCAGGAACGCCCCGCAGGGCAGAAGAAACGCTGCAAGAGGGCACATGATACCAGACCGGCGCCGTCCGGACCGGGCGCGGCCCTCGCTCCCGTGAGCGCCTCGCTCAGTCCTCGTCGTCGTCCTCTTCCGGCATGGTCTCGAACTGCTCGAGCACGTCGCGGGCACGTTCGAGGTCGCCCTCGTCGATCAGGATCCGGAACGGATGGACGGACGGCATGGGGTAGACGTCGGGCGCGCCCGGCCCGCCGACGACTGCTCTCACGCCGGCCTGCTCCAGCACGCCGACGACGACATTGGCAAGGCCGGCGTCGCCCACGGTGGTCACGGTCACCAGTTCCATCGCGTCACCTCGCAGTCGTCGATGTACCCGGTCTCCGGCGCACGAGCCGGTCCCTGAGCCCGTCGGCGCAACGCCGGCCGGCCCGCTCCGCGAGCCCGCACGGCAGGTCTCCCGCTGCGCACGACGCAGCCTGAGTATACCCGCAAGCGCGGCGGGAGCCGCAGATGGCGACGTCAGGCGTGCCGGCGTCCCCGCGCTCAGTCGACCAGGGCCCGGAGCCGGGCGAGGTTCTCCCTGTCCGGGCCCGAGCCGTCGAGCCCCGGCACCTCGAGGATGCCCGGCAGGTCCTCGAAGGCGGGCTCGTTGACCAGCAGCCTGAAGGCCTCCTCGCCGAGATCGCCGTCGCCGATGTTCTCGTGGCGGTCGCGGTTCGAGCCGAGCGGGGTCTTGGAATCGTTGAGGTGCAGCATCACCAGCCTGTCGCGGCCGCAGTGCTCGTCCAGCTCACGCAGCACGAGGTCGACGCCCTCCCGTGTGCGCAGGTCGGCGCCGGACTCGAAGATGTGCGCCGTGTCCAGGCAGATCCCGAGACGGGGGTCGCCGCCGGCCGCATCGATGATCTGCCCGAGCTCGCGGAAGTCGACTCCCATGGTGCCGCCGGCGCCGGCCGTGTTCTCGAGCAGGAGGCGGACCGGTGAGCCCTCGCTCTCCGCGAGCGCGGTGAGCAGGCCGCGGCGGACGCGCTCCAGACCGACCGCGAACCCGGATCCCTGGTGCGATCCGATGTGGGTGACGATCGCGTCTGCGCCGAGCTGGTCGGCGGCGGCCAGCGCGCCGCTGAGCGACCTGATCGACTTCTCGTAGAAGTCCGGCCTGTCGCTGGCCAGGTTGATGAGGTAGATGGTGTGGATGACCACGAAGCGGATGGGGGATCCGGCGCGTGCCTCGCGGAAGCGGGCCGCGTCCTTCTCCTTGTACAACGTCGGCGCCCAGGTCCGGGGGCTCCCGGCGAAGAACTGCACCGCCTCCGCGCCGATCTCCACGCCGTTCTCGATGGCGTGCCACACGCCGCCCGACGACTTCACATGCGCCCCGAAGTACATCCGCGCCCTCCTTCGGCGGGCGGTCACAGCGCCCGGCCGCGCGCCGACCGCGTCCCGGCCGCCCGTCATCCTTGTGAGGGCGGGCGGCCCTCTCCACGGCGCTACCCCGCGCAGACGCCGGGTCGCGTTCTCACCCGCAGGTCGAGGCCAGGTGGGCCCCGTGCGGACCCGAGTCTACCCGCAGCCCGCACGGGGCGGCAACGGCCGCCGGCCGGGCAGGAGGACGGCGGCCGCGTGTTGAACATCACACTCGTCAGGACCGCCCGCGGCGCTCCGCGCGGCCTGTCGGCAGAGGAGGGCTGATGGACCAGGAGAGCATGCATCGTTGCGGCAGCTGCCCGGCGTTCGCCAAGCTGCCGGGGGCAGGTGCGGCAGGTACATGCCGGGCCGCGCCGCCGGTGGCGCTCCAGGCCGAGCATTACTTCCGGGGCTCGAGCCGTGAGCTCCCCTTCGGCGCCTACCCGGTGGTCGGCGCCTTCCCGCTGGTGGCGGAGGACGACTACTGCATGTCCCATCCGGGGAACCGCCCCCGGCTGATGTGATCCGCTGAGGTCGCGCGGCATCGGGCTGCGGCCGGTCTGCCTGCGGGGGCTCGGCCGGCCACGGCCCG
>JAAYBE010000114.1 GCA_012719015.1 Actinomycetota bacterium | reverse complement strand
GTACGACGGTGGTCCGCAGTGGACGCTCACCTTCTGGTGGGGGCTGGCCTACACCGCGGTGCTGGCCAACGCCGTCGCCTGGTTCCTCTGGTTGTACGCCCTGCACGCGCTGCCCGCCGGAGCCGCGGGACTGGGCACGCTGTCCATCCCGGTGGTCGGCGTGCTCGCCGCCTGGGTCCAGCTCGGCGAGACGCCCACGGCCGTGGAGGGCGCGGGCATGGCGCTCATCATCGCCGCGCTGGCGGTGCTCGCGGCGTACGGGCTCCTCGCCGGCCGTGACCGCCCCGTGGCGGCCGGCGAGGAGCCCGACGTGCGCCCGCTCATCGACTGACCGGCGCATCTCCGACGCACCGTCACGCGGTATGCTCTCGACCATGCGGCGCCTCCTCTTCATCCTCATGGTCGGCCTCTGGGGTGCGTTCATCGCCCTGGCCTTGACCTCGCCGGGGACGCTCACCGACGTCTGGCGCTGGGCCGCCGGGTTGTGGTGGCCGTTCCAGATCACCGTCTGGATCCTCTTCCTGCCCTGGATGATCGGGCTTGTGATCTGGCAGACGGACTGGTCCTTCGCGGCGCGCATGGCGATGATCGCCGCACTCGCCCTCGGCTGGTCCGCCGCGTCGTTCCCGCGCCGGTGACGCCCGGCGACGCGGACAGGCGGGCCCGCGACCTGGGCGTGCTCGCGCTCGCGCTCCTCGCCCTCATCTGGGGCTACAACTGGGTGGTCATGAAGGTCGGGCTGGACTACGTCCGGCCGCTCCCTTTCGCCGCTCTGCGCACCTCTCTCAGCGTGCTCCCGCTGGGTCTCCTGCTGATCGTCCTGCGACGGCCGCTGCGGCCGCCGCCGGTCGGCTGGACCATGGTCGTCGGCCTGCTCCAGACGACCGGGTTCGTCGGGCTGCTCATGTGGGCGCTCGAGAGCGGCGGCGCCGGCAAGACGTCGGTGCTCACCTACACGATGCCGTTCTGGCTGCTGCTCCTGGCGTGGGCGCTCCTCGGCGAGCGGCTGCGCGGGGCGCAGTGGCTCGCCGTCGCACTGGCGCTCTGTGGACTCGTCCTGGTGCTCGAGCCGTGGGCGCTGCAGAGCGCGTCGGCGGGTGCGCTGGCGGTGGCCGCCGGAGCCTGCTGGGCCGCCAGCGCCGTCGCGGTGAAGCGCCTGCAGGCCAGGCGCGAGGTCGACGTCCTCTCCCTCACCACGTGGCAGATGCTGTTCGGCTCACTCCCGTTGCTGCTCGCCGCCGTGCTCACGTGGGGAGACGGTCCCCGCTGGACGTCCGGGTTCGTCCTGGCGCTGGTTTACAACGTCTCTCTGGGGAACGCGCTCGCCTGGTTCCTCTGGTTGTTCGCGCTGCGACGACTCTCCGCCGGCGCCGCCGGCATCGCCACGCTGGCGACGCCGGTGGTCGGTGTCGCCGCCGCGTCACTGCAGCTCGGAGAGCGGCCCTCCGCGGGAGAGGCCGCCGGCATGGCTCTCATCATCGGCGCGCTGACCCTGCTCACCGTCCGCGGACTGCTCGCCGGGCGCGCCGACGCAGGGGCGGCCGCGGCGCCCGGCGAGTGAGGCGCCGGCGCGCCGTCAGGCGTGCGCGTCCTCCCGCCGGTGTGCCGAACGACGGTACAGGACGAACCCGATGAGGATCACCAGACCGGCCACGATTGCGCCGCCGACGAGGCCGGAGACGCTCGTGCCCACGTCGACCGCCGGCCAGACCGGGGCCCCGTCCCCGGCTTCCTCCTCCTCCGCGGCCGCGGCGCCCTCCTTGAAGCCGTAATCCGGCAGGATCGCCGTGCCCTCCTGCACCCCGGCGGCCGCCTCGTGTGCGGACGACGTGGCGGTCAGCTCCTCCTCGGCGCCGACGGTCCTGGCGATGGACCACTCGAGCCCGTCGAGGCTCGTCGCCGCGAACCAGGAGAGCGCCACCCCGGCCACCACGGCGGCGACGCCCAAGCCGATCAACACCGGCTTGAGGCGCAGCCCGCGCAGGGGCTGACGGACGGCGCTGCGCACCAGCAGTTCCGGCTGCGTCCGGTAGACGAACAGGACCACCGCAGCCGTCACCAGGCCCTCCACCACGCCGATGACGAGATGGATGGGCTCCATCAGGGCGACGAAGGTGCCGAAGGGCAGCTCGGTGATACCCGAGGCCGTCGTCTCCAGCACCACGGCGAAAGCGCCCAGGGCCAACCCGACGACCGCCGCCAGCACGGAGCCCGTGAAGACGCGACCGGGGGAGAGCTCAGGCCCGTCGCCGACGATCCTGCGATAGACCAGCGGGTAAGCGACGAACGCGGAGAAGAAGCCCATGTTGATCATGTTGCAGCCGAGCGCGAGCAACCCTCCATCCGCGAAGAACAGGGCCTGGACGGCGAGGATGGAGGCCATCACAAGGAATGCAGCCTCCGGGCCTAAGAGGATCGCCAGCAGCAGCGCTCCACCCAGGTGGCCGCTCGAGCCCGTGCCGGGGATGGCGAAGTTGAGCATCTGGGCGGCGAAGACGAAAGCGCCGGCGACGCCCATCAGCGGGATCTTGTTCTCGTCCAGCTCGCTGCGCACCTTGCGCGCGCTGTAGACCACCACCGCGCCGCCGGCGGCCCACATGGCGCCGCCGACCGCCGGGGAGATCAATGCGTCGGCCATATGCATGGATGAGTCCTCTCGCCGCGAGTCCTGCCGGCGCCCGTGTCTCCGTGCCACGGACCTCCGACTCGTGCTACTGTCGTCGGGCAGACTAATCCAACCGTCGGGAGTGGTCAAGGAACGTGTCATTCGTGCCACGCTTCGCGTATGACTTCTGGCAGTCGTGCTATTCTCCC
>JAAYBE010000113.1 GCA_012719015.1 Actinomycetota bacterium | reverse complement strand
GTCCATCATGCTCGGGACGAAGTAGGGCGAGCCGGCGTGGATGTCGCTGATGTGGGCGATGGTGAGCTCGGCCATGGGGCGTTCTCCCCGGACGCGCACTACCCGGTCACTCTACCACCACGATACGGCCCGGCCCCTGCTTGTCGAGCACGGCGAAGCTCGTCTGCCCCCCGGCGCGGCGGAACCGCAGGCGCATCGTGGTGCGGCCGACGTGCAGGTTGCTCAGGGTCACCTCGCCGAGCCACCGCGGCAGCACGGGGTTGTGCACGTACACGATGTTCTCCTCCGCCTGCGCGTAGATGCCCAGCATGGACTGCAACACCAGGAACAGCGCCGCCGCCGAGTTGGCGTCGGGGGAGCAGGCCATGGGGAAGGAGACTGGATGGTCGGTCCCCTGGCGAGTGAACCCGCAGACCATCTCCGGAAGACGGGCGTAGCGGTGCGCCGTGGCCGCCTCGACCAGCTCCCAGGCGAGACGGTTGGACTCCTGCACGTAGCCGTGCTTCTTGAGGCCGTTGGCGATGAGCGCGGTGTCGAACGGCCATACGCTGCCGTTGTAGAAGCTGACCGGATTGTAGGCGCGCGCCTCCCGGCTCAGCGTGCGGATGCCCCAACCGCTGCACATGTCGGAGGCCATGAGCCGGCGCACCACCGCCGGCACGTATTCATCGGCGACGATGCGCGACCAGAGGGCGTGACCGACGGTCGAGCAGACCGTGCGCACCTGGCGCTTCCGGCCGTCCAGCGCCATCGCGAAGTATCCTTCGTCCTCCATCCAGAAACGCCGGTTGAACGCGGATTTGAGCCGCTCGGCCTCCAAGGTGAGCCGCTCCGCGCGCTCCACGTCGCCGAGCTGTCCGAAGACGCCCGCGAGGCGCCGCTTGGCGTAGTAGACGTAGCCCTGCGTCTCGGCGAGCGCCACCAGTCCCTCGACCCGGGCGCCGTCTGCGTGCACCAGCGCGTCGACGGAGTTGCGCCAGCCCTGGTTGCGCAGGCCGACGCGCGAGCGGCGTTCGTACTCCACGAAGCCGTCCCCGTCCGGGTCACCCGGACCGTCGATCCAGGCGAGCGCGGCGTCCACCGCCGGGCCGCGCGCCTCGAAACTCTCGAGGTCGCCGGTCCACACGGCCAGCTCGCCGACCAGGAGCAGCCACAGCGCCGTGGCGTCCACGGAGCCGTAGTAGGGCGTGTGCGGCACGGCGCGGGTGGCGGCCAGCTCGCCGCGCCGCAGCTCGTGCATGATCTTGCCGGGCTGCTCCTCGCGGAAAGCGTTGTCGACCGTCCCCTGACGCCCGGCCAGGAAGGCGACGGCGGCGCGCGCCCAGCGCAGGTCGAGCAGCAGCGTCTCGAGTCCGACGAACGCCATCTCGCGCCCGAACGGCGCCATGAACCAGGGCAGGCCCGTGAGGGGGATCCGCTCCCCGTCCACGACGGCTGAGAGCAGGCGCAGGTCCTGCTGCCCGCGCCGCAACGCCCGGTTGACGTGGTCGTTGTCGGTGTGGATGAGGGTCGCCCCGGACTCCCAGCGCTCGTACTCCCGGCGGAGGACGCCGATGCGCTCGTCCAGGTCTCCGCCGGCCTCGCCGGGAGTGTCGAGGTCCGTCACCTGGACCTCGTACCGGATCACCGTCCGCTGACGCGGCGACAGACGCAGGCGGAAGCGCGCGCGGCCCTGCTTGAACGACTCGGGCGGGTCGTGGAAGCGGACCACGGTCTGCCGCATGACCTCGTCGAGGCCGAAGTACGAGAGCGTGAGCGTGCTGCCTTGGACACGCGGCGCCATGCGTGACCCGCGCCGACGACGGCGGCTGCCGCGCACCTCGAACAGGTCGGCGAAGTCCGCGTCGAAGTGCAGGTCGATGAAGACCTCCACCTCGCGCCGGTGGTAGTTGCACACGCGCAGCGTCTCGTGGAGACGGTCCGAGACCAGACGTGTGCGCCGCACGTGGATGCTGGCTTGCGGCAGGGCATGGCCGTCGGCGGTGCGCGCCTCGAGGTTGGTGAGCTCGACGGTGGCGGCGTACCCCGGCTCGGCCCCTGCGCTGAGCAGCACCGGCTGACGCCCGGCGACGAACAGCTCGAGGCGGCTCAGATAGCGGGTGTCCCGGTGGTAGAGGCCGAGCGCGGAGTTCTCGGCCCCGGGCACCTGGCCGAGATCGTCGCTGTAGAGGAAGAGATCCCCCTCTTTCACGGCGAGGCGCGAGGTGCGTCCCGCGCTCATCACATAGCGCTCCGCGCTGGTCGTCGCGACCACCGTCTCGTCGGCGCGGCGCTCGCGCCCCTGACGTCGCTCTGGACTTCCCTGGGACCGGCTCATCGTCGCCGCCGGCACCTCCCACTCTGTCTGTGGCGCCGCTCTGCGCGACCGCCGCCGGGTCCCTTCTACCCCGTCACCTCGAGGAACAGCCCCATCAACGCGGCTCCGCTCTCGAGGGTCAGGCCGGTCATCGCCGCCTGCGTCTCGCCGAAGGCCATGGCGCCGCCGCCGCCGGCGCCCGGACGCGGCTCTCCGATCACGAAGGGCACGGGGCCGGACGCATGCGTGCGGGTGCGCAGCGGCGTCTGGTGGTCAGGCACGACGAGCACCCCGAGCTCCGCGCCCCACGCGGCCAGGATCGGCGCGAGCACCTCCGCGTCGACCCGTTCGACGGCGCGGACCTTCTCGCGCAGGTCGCCCATGTGGGCGGCCTCGTCCGGGGACTCGACGTGGACCCAGACGAGATCGTGGTCCTCGAGGGCCTCGATGGCGGCGGCGGCCTTGGCCCGGTAGTCGGTGTCGAGGCCCCCCGTCGCGCCGGGCACCTCCGGGACGTCGAACCCGGCGAGCCTCCCGATGCCTCGCACGAGATCCACGGCGCCGATCACGGCCCCACTGAGCCCGTGGCGCTCGCGGAACGAGGAGATGCGTGGAGCTGTGCCCTCGCCCCAGAGCCACGCGCCGGTGCCGGGCCGCACCCGCTCCAGCACCGCCGAGGCGTGATCCTGCAGGCCGGTCAACTCGGCCGCCGGCGTCCCCTCGCCGGCCACGCCGGCGACCTCTCCCGGCAGGTGGCCGGCGACCGGCCGGTCGAGGATGTCGTGCGGCGGCGTGCAGGGGACGACGCGGCCGCCGCGCCACACGAAGAGGTGCCGGTAGCTCACGCCCGGATAGAACTCGTAGACGGCGCTGCCGAGCTCGGCCTGCAGGGCCCCTATGCAGCGCCGGGCCTCCTCGTCGCCGATGTGGCCGGCGGTGTGGTCTTTCATCAGGCCGCCGGCCACCGTGACGAGGTTGAGCCGGTAGGCGACGTCGTCCGGGCCGAGCTCCACCCCGAGCGATGCGGCCTCGAGCGGGCTCCGCCCCGTGAAGCAGGCGACCGGGTCGTACCCGAGCACCGCGAGATTGGCGACGTCGCTCCCCGGCGCCATGCCTTCCGGTATCGTCTGCGCGAGCCCCGTGACCCCGCCGCGCGCGAGCGCGTCCATCGCCGGCGTGCGCGCCGCCTCCAGGGGCGTCCTTCCCCCGAGGACGGCCTGCGGCTCGTCGGCCATCCCGTCCG
>JAAYBE010000112.1 GCA_012719015.1 Actinomycetota bacterium | reverse complement strand
GCGCCGCAGGGCAGCCGGAGGTGCAGATGCCGCACTGCACACAGCTCTGGAAGCCGTCCTTGTGGTCGTGCATGCGGGGATCCTCGAGGATGCGGCGCACCAGCTCCGGATCTCGCCGGGGAGCCGTCGCGAACGCGTCGTCCGCGAGGTGCGCGTACGGGTTGTCCTTGCGGTCAGTCATCGGGGCGCTCCTCGCGGGTGGTGGGGTCGGCGGCCGCAGTGGGGGCTCCGACCGTCGGAGGGCCGGACAGGCCGGTCGTGGACGCGGCCCGGAAGAACTCGGGCCAGAGGAGGACCGGCACGCGGAGCCTCAGCTCGCGCGCGGCCGAACGCAGGTTGTCGCGGCACAGCAGGCACGTGGTCACCACGGGCGCCTGGCGCCGCGCGGCGAACTCCATCAGCCGCGCGCTGCTCTTGGTGGCGCCACGGTACATCCCCCCGAGGGCGCCGCAGCACCCACTGTGCAGCGTCGGGTAGTCGACCATCATCGTGGCGTTCGACTGCCGGGCCGCCTCGCCGAGCGCGGCCAAAGCCGTGTCGCGCTCGGCGATGCAGCCCACGTAGGGGACGAACCGGTCGCCGGCCGCGCGCAGCTCCATGCCGGGACTGCGCGCGGCGCGCGCGGTGAGCGCGTCCCAGAGCGGCACCGACTCGATGCCGCTCTCGGCGAGGCCCGCGTCGCAGGCCGGGCAGGCGGTGTAGACGAGGGCGTCGGTGGCGAACAGGCTCGCCACCGAGCCGCGGCTGGGGTGGCCGCAGCAGCCGGCGTCCGTCGCCTCGTCGAGCCGGACGCCGAACCCGGCGGCCACCTGGTGGACCGCCGCGTGCAGCTCCCGGTCCTGCGGCAGCGAACAACCGGCATAGAAAGGGAGTGTGACCGCGTCGTCGGCAGGGGTCGCCTCGTCCGTCTGCCGCCGTCCTCCGCCGGGCAGCATCTGCCTGACCAGCTTGATCCCCTGCCCGGCTGCGCCGACCTTGTCCTTGGGGACATAGCCCCTCGAGACCATGGCGGCGCCGAAGCGCAGGTTGTCGATGCGTCTGCGTCTCTCGAGATGGCCGGTCGCGACGCGGGCGGCGGTACGCTCCGCGCAGCGGATCTCCCCGTACCTGCGCTCGAGCTCCCGCAGCCTCTGCAGCACGCCGGCCACGTCGATGTCCATGCGGCAGACCGCCGTGCAGGCTCCACATCCGGTGCAACGCCAGAGGTCGTCGCTCCCGAGCACGGCGTCGATCTCGCCGGCCAGGATCAGACGGACGATGCGGCGCGGTCCGCGGTACAGCTCCCGGCCGCTGGGGCAGCTCGAGGTGCAGGTGCCGCACTGGTAGCAGATCGCGCACTCCTCCTTGAGGGCCGCGAACGCCTCGAGCAGCTCCTGCGGATGACGTGCGTCAGCGACTGCGGCCACAGTTCTCGCCTCCCGTGCAGACGGCGCCGGCCGGGGCGGCGTCGCCGATCAGTTCCATCTCCCGGGCGACCAGCGTCTCGCTGAGCTCGTCGCCGATCGCCCGCGCGTGGAACAGCCGTATCCGCCGCCCCACGCTCATGCGGTCGGCGGCGCAGAGGTGCCATTGCTCGACCGGCAGCCGCCGGCCGCTCTCGGCGAGCGCCTCCTCCGCGATCGCCAGCTGGTCCCGGGCGCTGGCGTCGCCGCTGCGGTACTGGCAGCGGCCCTCGGCGCAGCCGGCGAGGAAGACCCCGACGGCACCCAGCCGGGCGGCCTCCACGATGTGCAGGGCGCTCAGCCGACCGAGGCAGGGCAGCTCGATGAGCCGGACACTCTCCGGGTACGCGTCGCGCCGCTGGCCGGCCAGGCCGATGGCGGCGCCGGCGCACTCCTTGCAGTAGAAGCCGACGACGGGCTTGTCGACGCCGTGCATCATGGTCGCGAGACGGCCGAACAGGGCGTCGTCACTCAGGTTGTGGGTGATCGCCGACTCTGGGCAGTTGGCGGCGCAGATGCCGCAGGCGCGACAGACCTCGGGGTCGATCACGGCGAGCTTGCCGTCGTCCTTCACCTCGCTCGGCCGAGGCTCCGACTCCGGCCTCTCGACCAGCGTGATCGCGTTGAACGGGCACATGGTGACGCAGGTGTCGCAGCCGATGCAGCGACTCGCCTCGACGCGCGAGGCGGGCGTGCCGCGGCGCCCCGCCGAGGTGAGGAAGTTGTGGATCTCGCCGGCCACCGCGGAGGCCTCGGTGTTGACCTCGATGAGCGCCTTCGGGCCGGCGGCGGAGCCGCAGACGAAGATGCCCTCGCCGCTGGTCTCGG
>JAAYBE010000111.1 GCA_012719015.1 Actinomycetota bacterium | reverse complement strand
CCCAGAGGCAGGACGACCTTGCCGTAGAGCTCGTTCCACACCTGGGCGATGGAGCCGTAGACGGCGCTGAGGCCCACGAAGATGCCCTCCCAGCCGGCGATCCGGCCGATCGTCTCGCTGCCCGTCCAGTCGCCGACGGCCAGCAGGACGAACAGGATGGTGAGGCTCGCGAAGACGACCTGCAGCGAACGGTTGATGCGCAGCGTGCCGATGAACATGAGCCCGGTGAACACGCCCCACGCCATGAGATACCAGCCCATGGCCACCTCGTCCGGCCCGTCGACGCCCGTCCACTTGGGGAAGACGATCAGGCCGACCAGGGTGAGCCAGAAGAGGCCGTACGAAAGGAAGGCCGTCATGCCGAACGTGCTGTTCTTCTTCCACTCCATGATGCCGGCGATCACCTGGGCGAGCCCACCGTAGAAGACGCCCATGGCCAGGATCATCGTGTTCATCTCGTAGAAGCCGGCGTTGTGGATGTTCAGCAGGACCGTGGTCATCCCGAACGCCATGAGACCGAGCGGACCGGGGTTGGCGGTCGCATCGCGCAGGGTGGCCGTGATGGTGCCGAGTTCTCCCATCGGACCGGTCGCCGTGGCGAGCGGGGTCTTGGGTTCGTCGCTCATGTAGCTCTGTCCTCCACTCTCGATAGACCGCAGGGAAGCGCTGTGCCCGTCGCCCGACGCCCGTCGACGACGCGCAAACTCCCGGACTTGTATCACGGACCGTAGCGCAAGCCAAGAGACGCGCGGATTCACTATACTGGCCGCGCCCCGCAAGGACGCCTGGAGGGACTCGCAGCCTGATGCTCGCGCGGCCGCGCCACATCGACGACCCGGTCCGCCGCCACGGATACGCCCTGGCGGTGGCGCTCGTCCTGCTCCTCTCCACCGCCCTCCGCCTCTGGCAGCTCAGCACGCCCGCCGAGATGATGTTCGACGAGATCTACTACGCCAAGGACGGCAAGGCGATCGTGGACGGCCGTGTCGGCACTGGCGGCGACTACCGCTGGGCGGCGGGCGACGAGGTCTCGTGGCCGCACCCGGAGATGGGCAAGCTCGCCATCGCCGGCGGCATCCTGCTCTTCGGCGACCGTGCCTTCGGTTGGCGACTCCCGGCCGTGCTCGCCGGCGTCGGCATCCTCGCCTGTGTGTATCCGCTGGGGCGGCGGCTCGGGCTGGGACCGCCCTGGGCGCTGCTGGCGCTCCTGCTGGCCGCCGCCGACCCGCTGGGGATCGCGCAGTCGCGGATCGCGACGCTCGACGTCTTCGTCGCCTTCTGGACGGTGCTCTGCGTGCTGCTGGCGCTGCGCTACGTACAGGAGGGCTGGCGCCCGGCGTGGCTCTTCGCCGCGGGCGCCGCCGGCGGGATGGCCGTGGGCACCAAGTGGTCCGGCGCGCTGGCCCTGGTCGCGGCCGCGCTGGTGATCGCTGCCGCCTGGGTCGTGCAGCGCCGGGCGGCCCGCGCGCCGGACGAAGAGCCCGGCGACGCCGCCACCGCCGCCTCGGATGCCGGCCTCGGCCCGCCGTCGCTGCCGCCGCACGCCGAGGCCGTCGCGGCGGCGCCCCCGGAGGGCTCCGTCGCGCTGCGGCTCCTCGCCCTCGCCGCCGCCCTGGCCGCGGCGCCGGCGGGCCTCTACCTGCTCAGTTACAGCCTCTACTTCCTCGCCGGACACACCGTGGCCGACTTCATCGAGCTCCAGCGCCAGATGCTCGTTTTCAACCTGAACCTCGACGCCACGCACACCTACGCCTCGCTGGCGCCCACGTGGATCGTCGATTACCGCCCGGTCTGGTACTACTTCGAGGGCACCGAGACCTACTACGGCGTGATCGCCATCGGCAATCCGCTGCTGTGGTGGTCCGCCACCGTGTCGCTCGTGGCCGCGGCCGTGCTCGCCCTGCGACGCCGCTCGTACGTGCTGCTGCCGGCGGCCGGCGTCATCGTGGTGCTGTACGTGCCGTGGTTCCTGACCACGCGGACGTCGTTCCTCTACTACATGACGCCGGTGGCGCCGTTCATGGCCGTGCTCGTCGCCGCGGCGCTGTGCCTGTTCGCCGGCGGCGTCGTGCCGCCTCGCGGATGGGCGGCGGCGGCCCTCGCCGCCCTGGCCGCCGCCGTACTCTGGCGGCCGCTCGGCGTCGGCGCCGCGTGGTTGTTCTGGGAGCTCCCGCGACGAGGCGGCGCGGCGCTCGGGTGGGTGGGCGTCGCGGTGGGCGTGCTGGCCGCCGTGGCGCTGGTGGCGCTGCTGCTCTCCCCCCGCCTGCGCACACGCCGGCCGCTGACGGCGCTGGTCCTGGCCGGGCTCATGATCGGCATCGTCGTGGCTTTCGTGCCGATCGTGCTGGGCCTGCCGATCTCGCCGCGGTACTTCGAGCACATCATGTGGTTCCCCAGCTGGATCTGAGCGCGGCGAGGGGCGGGGCGGCGGCCGCCTGGCTCCCGCCCCGCCCCTCACGATCTGCCCACGGCGGGCGACGCGATCCGGCGTCTCAGGCGATGACCGCGACCATGATCGCCTTCTGGGCGTGCAGCCGGTTCTCCGCCTGGTCGAAGACCACCGAGTGGGGCGAGTACAGCACCTCCTCGGTGATCTCCTCGCCCCAGTGGGCCGGCAGGCAGTGCATGACCTTCACCTGCGGCCCCGCCAGCCGCACGAGGTCCATGTTGACCTGGTAGTCGCGCAGCGCCGCCAGGCGCACGTCGTGCTCCGCCTCCTGGCCCATGCTCGTGAAGGTGTCGGTGTAGATCACGTCGGCGCCCTGCACCGCGGCCCGCACGTCGTCGGTGAGCTCGATGGTCGCCCCGGTCTTCTCGGCGTCCTTCTGCGCCCGCGCGATGATGGCCGCGTCGGGACGGTAGTCCTGCGGCGTGCAGCAGACCACGTGCATGCCCGTCTTGGCTCCGACCTCGGCGAGCGAGTG
>JAAYBE010000110.1 GCA_012719015.1 Actinomycetota bacterium | reverse complement strand
CGACGGGCACGCCGGCCGCCTCCTCGATCAGCGCCAGGTCGCCGCGGCAGAGGCCCGGCACCATCACCGTCGTGCAGCCGCGGCTGTCCGTGAGCCTCCGCGCGATCCATTCGGCGCGCATGAGCGCGGCGACCGAGCTCGGCAGCACCTCGACCTCGTACCCGAAGTCGAGCGCCGCGTCCTCGAGCGTCGCCTCCAGCGCATCGGCCGCCAGCCGGCCGGTGACGAACAGGTATGACTTCTCCGCCGTCGTCGCTCACCTCATCCGAACAGCCAGCGGTCGAGCGACGTGTGCCGCACCGTGCGCGCGCCCTCTGCGAACTCGGGGCGTATCTCGTCCAGCACCCCGAACCGCTCCGCGAACGCGTTGTGCTCGTGGATGCCCTCGAAGTTCTCCTGCCGCGCGAGCACGAACGTGTCTCCCGGCAGGTCGGGATACCGGTCCACGATCGCCCTCAACATGGCGCGCACCGCGTCCTCCACGAAGCGCGGGTTGCGGTGCGCCTTCTCCACCACGTACAGCTCGTCCGGGCGCTTGAGGAGCTCGTAGATCTCCGAGCTCATCGATGCCTCCACGATCCGCACGAGGTCCTCGGCGCGCAGCCGCGCCTCGGAGCCGACCAGCAGGGTGCCGCGCCCACGCTGGTTGTGCGAGGCGCCGGGCACCACCGCCAGGATGCGCTCGGCCTGCTCGTCGCTGAACCCCTCCTCGAGCAGCCGTTCACGCGAGCGGGTGCGCACCAGGTCCTGCGCGCAGGGGCAGGCGGTGAGACCGTTCACCTCGACCCCGACGAGCTGGCGGACGCCCGCCGCTGTGGCCGCACCGACTCCGATGAGCGTGTACAGCTGCTGTGTGGGGCGCGCGGTCACGGGCGTCGTCTTCATGATCGGCGTCTGCGCCCGGATGCGCACCTCGGCGCGCACGGCCTCCTGCGTTTCGAGCACTTGGGCCGCCATGCGGCCTGCCAGCGACTCCACATCGGCGAACGGTTCGCGGGTCACCCCCTCGGCCAGATCCTCGACGACCTCACTGAACCGCGACATGTGCACGCCGGCCTGCGTCGGATCGAGGTCGACGAAGAGGTCGAGGGAGGCGTAGAAGAGCGCCGGCCGGTCATCGTCGAGGATCGAGATGATGCGCCGCAGATTGGTGATGCCGGCACGGCTGAGCGCGGCCGGGTCCGCCGGCACCTCGCTCTGGACGTCCCGCTGGGCGCACGCGTTCCGGCAGCTGTCCTCGGACTCCATCGCACCTCCTTCAGCCACACGCCACGAGCGTCGTCTCGCCGGCCTCGTGCAGCACCGCGTAGTTGTCGAACTGCACGGAGTAGTCGCTGAAGCCCGGCTTCACGTAGGACTCGACGACCTCGGGGTCGTACGGCGGGGCGACCGAGAACGACGTCCCCTCGACGTGGGCGACCGCCTCGCCGTCGCGGGCCACGAGCCGGCCGCCCTTGTACACGCGCACGGGACGCGCGAACATCGCCTGCTTGTCGTCCTGCTCCTCGTATACCGTCACGTCCCCGTCAGCCCCGACGCCCAGATGCCCCTTGCGGGTCAGCCCGAGCGCCCGCGCCGGTCCTGCCCGGGTGATGACGGCGATCTCGTAGAGCGAGTATTCGCGATCCAGCTCGGGCAACGGAGAGCGCTTGCGGGCCCGGGGGTTCAGGGTGGACAGCATCTCCGCCCGGTAGTCCCGGTCCATCAGCAGCCGGATCACCTGGGGATAGTCGAAGAAGCAGCCGGCGTTGGGATGGTCGGTCGTCAGATACACGCGCCACGGGTCGT
>JAAYBE010000109.1 GCA_012719015.1 Actinomycetota bacterium | reverse complement strand
GCGGCGCTCTTCGCGGCCGACCGCGAGGCGCGCGCGCGCGAGGCCGTCGCGGCGGAGCGGGCCCGCCTCGCGCGCGAGCTGCACGACAGCGTGGGGCATGCCCTCAACGTCGTGGTCCTGCACGCCGAGGCGGCTCAGCGCGTGATCGAGAAGCGGCCGGAGGCGGCGCGTGAGGCGCTCGGTTCCATCGAGTCGGCCGGGCGCCAGGCGCTCGGCGACATCGAGCGTATGCTCGGCATCCTGCGCGCCCCCGACGAGGAGGCCAGCTGTGACGTCAGTCCCGGTATGGCGCAGCTCGAGACGCTGTGTGAGAAGGTGCGCGAGGCCGGGCTGCCCGTCACGCTCGTCCAGCACGGGGAACCCCGGGCGCTCCCCGCCAGCCTCGACCTCTCCGCCTACCGGATCGTCCAGGAGGCGCTCACGAACACGCTCAAGCACGCCGGCAAGGCGCGCGCCACGGTCACCGTGCGCTACGAGGACGAGGCGTTGGCGCTCGAGGTGCTCGACGACGGCAGAGGAGTGACGCCGACCGTCGCGAGCGCAGCCGGTGGCCGCGGACTGCTCGGCATGCGCGAGCGGGTGGCGACGTTCCGCGGGGAGCTCGAGGCGGGCCCGCGCACCGAGGGCGGCTTCGGCGTCCGCGTACGGCTGCCGCTGCCGCGCACGTCCGATGTACAGGGAACGGAGGGGAGATGACCGTACGACTCGTGCTGGCCGACGACGAACAGCTGGTCCGGTCGGGGCTGCGCCTGATCCTCGAGGCCGAGGACGACATCGAGGTCGTCGGCGAGGCCGGCGACGGCGCCGAGGCGGTGGCGCTGACCCGGCGTCTCGACCCGGACGTGGTGCTGATGGACGTACAGATGCCGGGCATGAACGGCATCGAGGCGACGCGCGAGATCGTCGCCCTGGGGCGCGAGGACAGCTCGCGCGTCGTCATCCTCACCACGTTCGATCTCGACGAGTACGTGTGGGAGGCGCTGCGGGCGGGGGCGAGCGGGTTCCTGCTCAAGCGCACGCCGGCCGAGGACCTGGTCGCCGGCATCCGCGTGGTGGCGGCGGGTGAGGCGCTGCTGGCTCCTTCCGTGACGCAGCGCCTCATCGAGACGTTCCGGGCGCGTCCTGAGGCCGCGCCGGCGAGGGATCTCAGCGAGCTGGACGATCTCACTGGGCGCGAGCGCGAGGTGTTGGGTCTGGTGGCTCGCGGCATGGCCAACGGGGAGATCGCGGCCCACCTCTTCCTGAGCGAGGGCACGGTCAAGACGCACGTCAAACGGATCTTCTCCAAGCTGGGGCTGCACGACCGCACCCAGGCCGTGATCCTCGCCTACGAGGTAGGGCTCGTGCGGCCGGGCGAGACGCCGGAGGAGTGAGCGCGATGGGCTCCGGACGCTGACGGCCGGGACGGCCCTGCCGTCGGACGGCTACCCCTGCGGGGGTAGTCCGCCGGGCGGCCGAATCTCACTTCGCCGCCACACGGTTCCCGCCGCGGGGTGACGACTGCTCCAGGTCCGTCCGCTACGCTCACGGTGTACATCGTGGCGGACCAACGGAGGCCGGCCCTTGAAGGACCCGGTGCTGACTCGCTTCTTCGGCGTCGTGACCTGGCCGCGGACCTGGTTGGGCATCGTGTTCCACCTGCTCGCCTTCCCGCTCGGCCTGTTCTACTTCGTGTTCCTCGTCGTGGGCCTCGCGCTCGGCGTCGGTCTGGTCGTCGTCTGGGTGGGCATCCCCGTCCTGCTCGTGGTCACGGGGGCCTGGTGGCTGTTCACCGCCCTCGAGCGTCTGCAGGCGCATCATCTTCTGGGCGCCGACGTCCCGCCGGCACCGCGTCCGTGGGAGGCGGCCGACGGGGTGTGGGGGAAGCTCAAGGCGCACTTCGGCGCCGGCTCGACGTGGCTGGGTCTTGCCTATCTGATCGCCAAGCTCGCGTTCGGGACCGCGTCGTTCGCATTGGTGATGGCCTTGGGCGGCGTGGTCGTCGCGCTGCTCGCGATGCCGGCGCTCGCGATCCTCGACGTCCCCGTGGTGAACGGCACCTGGGTGCCGCCGCTGTGGCTCGGCCTGCTCTGCGCCGCCTTCGGCGTCCTCGCGTTCTTCGGATCGCTCCACGTGCTCAACGCGTGGAGCTGGGTGTGTGCCCGCTGGGCCGAGCTGCTGTTCTGCGGTCCGGGGAACCCCGGCCGGCAGGTGTCGCCCGGCCCGTCGCCGCCGCCGGTCCCGCCCGCATCGCCGGCTCCGCCAGGGTCTCGCGGCGAGACGGCGGGCTGATCCTGCTCCTGTGGAGGTGACGTCATGAGAGACGACAGACGGTCCGGCATACTGCGGTCGTCGCTCACTCTGGTCGCACTCGCCGCGCTGCTCGTGCTGCTCGGCCCGTTGTGGATCGCCGGCCCGGCGCCGGCCGCTGCGTCGTCGCCGAGGGCGGCCGCCGGCGCCGCGACGCCGAGCCCGGCGCCGTCCGTCGAGCGCCGCGGCGCCGAGGTGCGGGTGGGTGACGACGTCGTGGTGCCGGCGGGGGTGTCGGTGCCGTCCGTGGTCGCCTTCGGCGGCGACGTGACGGTGGACGGGCGCGTCGACGACGCCGTGGTCGCCTTCGGCGGCGACGTGCGCGTCACCGGATCCGTCGGCCAGACGGTCGTCGCCTTCGGCGGCGACGTCACCGTCAGCGGCACGGTGGGAGCCACCGTGGTCGTCTTCGGTGGAGACGTGCGGCTGACGGAGACCGCCGCGGTCGGTCTCGACGGCGCGGCGGACGAGGCCGCCGTGGTCCTGGTCCGCGGTCGTCTGCATCGGTCAGAGGGGGCCCAGGTCCACGGCCCCGTGCAGCGGTCCTCAGGCGTCGTCGACTGGGGCGGGGTGTTCGGGTGGGGCCTCCACGGGTTGCTCTTCAACCCGCTGCTCGGCCCCGACTTCGTCGGGTGGCTCGTCCAGACCGCGTTCTTCCTTGTCCTGGCGCTGGTGGCGGCGGCGCTTATGCCCGGCCAGCTGCAGAGCGTCGGAGCGCACCTGGCGCGCAGACCGTGGGCGTCCCTCGGCTGGGGCGCGCTGACGCTGTTCCTCGCCCTGCCGGGGATCCTCGTGGTCCTGGTGGTCAGCATCATCGGGCTTCTTCTCGTCCTGCCGTATGTGGTGTTCGTGCTGCTCGTCTGCTTCTTCGTGACCACGGCGGTGGCCACGATGCTCGCCCAGAAGGGGCTGACCCGCCTCGGCGCACGGGAGAGCCTCATGGCCGCTGTCGCCGTGGGGGTCGTCGCCACGACCGCGGTATCGCGGATACCGGCCGCCGGGCCGGTGGTGGTGACGGCGATGACGGCGTTCGGCGCGGGCGCCGCCCTGCTCGGTCTCGCCGAGTGGCGCCAGAGTCGGCGGGAGGCGGAGGCGGCGCGGGCCGCCGCGGTCGAGGTCGCGGAGGCGACGGAGGCGCGCGGGGCGGACATCACGCCGATCGTGCAGACCTCGCCGGCGACCCAGGGGGCGCTCCCGGAGGTCGCCTCACCGCTCATGCCACAGAGCCCGCCGACGCCGCCGACCTCGCCGGAGCCGCCTTCCGCGACGGATGCCGGGGTGCGACCGGGTGCGGACGGCAGGGTCGAAGACGCGGGCGACCCCGGCGCGGGAGCGCGGTGAGGGCCCCGCGCGGACGCGGCCTCAGGTGGGAGCGGAGGACCGCGCGCGGTATCGTTGACGACGTGGCGCGGTCCGCCGGCTCCGGAGCCGCCACGGGCTGCGGCCGGCGGCCACGACCAAGGGAGACGACATGAGTGACGACGCGGACGTGACGATCGCACCGCGGCCGGATCCGGCGCCGGCGGCGTGTGGGGCAGGGACGACGATCGGCCTCTCCGACGCCGTCGTCCAGGCCCGGGGCGTGGAGCGCGAGTACGGGCAGGGTGACGCGCTGGTGCGCGCACTGGTGGGCGTGGACCTCGACCTCGAGCGCGGCGCGTACACGGCGATCATGGGTCCCTCCGGCTCCGGCAAGTCCACGCTGATGCACATCCTCGCCGGGCTCGACCGGCCCACCGCCGGGAGCGTCCGGATAGACGGCGAGGAGATCACCAGGCTCAAGGAGCGGGCGCTGACGCGGCTCCGTCGCGACAAGATCGGCTTCATCTTCCAGACCTTCAACCTGCTGCCCACGCTCAACGCGGCGGAGAACATCACTCTACCGTTGACGATCGCGGGTCGCAGGATCGATCGGGAATGGGTCGGCCAGCTGATCGAGACCGTCGAACTGGGCGACCGGCTCAAGCACAAGCCCGCCGAGCTCAGCGGCGGGCAGCAGCAGCGCGTGGCCGTCGCCCGCGCGCTGGCATCGCGTCCGGCCGTGCTCTTCGCCGACGAGCCGACCGGCAACCTGGACTCGCGCACCGGAGAGGAGGTGCTCGGGCTCCTGCGGCGCTCCTGTGATGAGCTTGGCCAGACGATCGTCATGGTCACGCACGACGCGCACGCGGCCGGCCACGCCGACCGCATCGTCTTCCTCAAGGACGGCGCCGTCGCCCATGACTGCGGACGGCTCGACCGCGATGAGATCTACGAGGTGGTCAAGTCGCTCGAGGACGTCGGATGATCCGGGTCGCCTGGCGCAGCCTGAGGTCTCACAAGCTCAGGACCGTCCTGACCACGGTCGCGATACTGCTGGGCGTGGCGATGATCAGCGGCACCTACGTGCTCACCGACCAGATCGACCGTGGGTTCCGGGAGATCTTCACGGACGCGTACCGGGGCACGGACGTGACGGTGACACGCAAGGCCCGCTTCGCGGGGCAACTCGTCGGTGCGACCGAGGGTCTGCCCCAGGACATGGTCGAGCAGGTACGGGCGGTCGACGGCGTCGAACAGGTCTACGGATACGCCACCGGCATGGGGGCCGTGGTCGTGCGCGGCGAGGTCGTCCAGACCGGCGGTGCGCCGACGCTGTTCTTCTCTTACTCGCCCAACGACCTCACCCCGCCGGACTACGTGCGGGGTCGCCCGCCGGAGGAGCCCGGCGAGGTGGCCGTGATCCAGAAGCTCGCCACCGACGAGCGGCTGCAGCCGGGCTCGCCGATCACCGTCGTCACTGATGACGGCGCCCACGAGGCGACCGTCTGCGGCGTGTTCAGGTTCGCTGCGCAGTCCTCCCTCGGTGGGTCGATCCTCGTCCACACCACTCTGTCCGACGCCCAGCGCTGGTTCGGCATGGCGGGTCGCATCTCCGAGATCGACGTCAGGGCGGAGGCCGGCGTCTCCGCGGCGGGACTCGCCGCGCGCATCCGCGCCGCCCTGCCCGCGTACACCGAGGTCAAGACGGGCGCCCAGGCTGCGGCGGATCAGACCAGGGCGCTCAGCGATGCCATCGGCACCTTCCTGCGTCCCGTGTTGCTCAGCTTCGGCGGCATCGCCGTGTTCGTCGGCGCCTTCATCATCTTCAACGCCTTCTCCATGACGGTGGCGCAACGCCGGCGGGAGTTCGCCCTGCTGCGTGCGCTCGGCGCTTCGCGTTCGCAGGTGCTCTGGAGCATCACGGCAGAGGCTCTCGTGATGGGCGTCCTCGCGTCGACGGCCGGCCTGTTCGCGGGGCTGGGCGTGGCCGCTGCCGTCAATCAGGTGTTCAGGTCGGGCGGCTTCGACATCCCCCACAGCGGGCTGGTCCTGCAGCCGCGCACGATCGTCATCGCGCTCGTGGTCGGTGTCGTCGTCACCATGCTCTCCGCGGTCGCGCCCGCGCTGCGCGCTACGAGGGTCCCTCCGGTCGCGGCCCTGCAGGAGGGCGCCGAGCTGCCGCGGTCGCGCCTCACCCGCCTCACGCCGGCGCTGGCTGCGGTGGTCGCCGTGCTGGGGGCGCTCCTCATCGCCGGCGGCATGTACGGTGGCGGATCCACCCTGGTGCGGCTCGCCACGACCGCCGCCGGCGCCCTCTCCGTGTTCGTGGCCGTGGCGATCGCGAGCCGCTCCTTCGTGGGGCCGCTGGCCGCATGGCTCGGCTGGCCGCTGCAGAAGGTCTCTCCCGTATCCGGGCGACTGGCGCGCGACAACAGCCGCCGCAATCCGGGCCGGACGGCCCTCACCGCGGCGGCTCTCATGATCGGTCTCGCCGTGGTGGTGTTCGTCGCCGTGCTCGCCCAGGGACTCAAGAGCTCGTTCATCGACAGCTTCGACCGCACGGTGCGCGCCGACTACATCATCGCGGGCACCAACTACATGACCATCCCCTCGGACACGGAGAGGAGGATCGAGTCGGTGCCGGGCGTCGAGGCGGTGGTGTCCCTCGACGCCCAGCAGGTGGAGGCGAAGGACGGGGTGACGGCGGTCGTCTGGGGCATCGACCCGGTGGCGATCGGGCGGGTCTGGAGCTTCGACTGGATCAGCGGTGACGATGCGGCGCTCGCGGAGCTCGGGAGGCGGGGTGCGGTCATCGAGGAGCAGACGGCCGCCTCGCTCGGGGTGAAGCGGGGCGGCATCGTCAGGGTGACGACCGTTGAAGGGCGGCGGGCGGATCTGAAGGTGCTGGGGACCTACCGGGACCCGATGATCCTCAACGGCATCACGGTGGGCATGGCGGGGTACGACGCGCTGTTCCCCAAGTCGCAGACCTTCATGGTCGTGGCCAAGGCACGGCCCGGCGTCGACGTCGGCGCCACACAGAGGGCGATCGAGACGGCCATGGCCTCCGTGCCGACCGCCAAAGTGCGGTCGACCGACGAGTACAAGGAGAGCACGGTCGACCTCGTGAACCAACTGCTGACGCTGGTGTACGGGCTGCTGGCGCTGAGCGTCGTGATCTCCCTCTTCGGTATCGTGAACACGCTCGTGCTGGCCGTCTACGAGCGGACACGCGAGATCGGGCTTCTGCGGGCGATCGGCATGTCCCGCGCCCAGGTACGGGCGACGGTGCGGTACGAGAGTGTGATCACCTCGATCATCGGGGCGCTCATGGGGATCGTCGTCGGCGTCGTCTTCGCGTGGGTCGTGACGACCAGGTTCGCCGGTCAGGGCATCGTCTTCTCCATCCCCGGCGCACAACTGGCCGCCTTCCTCCTGCTGGCCGTCGTGGTCGGCGTCGTCGCGGCCATCCTCCCGGCGCGGCGCGCGGCGCGCATCGACATCCTCGCGGCGATCCAGTACGAGTGAGCCGGCCGGGTGCCGTCCCGGTCGCGCGGGCCGGGTCCGCCGGCGCCGTCTCCACTGACGGCGGACGGTGTGTGCTCGGGTATCATCGGCAGACCATCACGACGCGCCTGGAGGTGCGGTCATCCGGCTTCTTCACGACCAGCTTCGGTCCTTCGCGCCGCGGCGCACGGCGGCATGACGACCCCGTCGTTCGAGCAGGGCCCCATCCGCCCACCGAGCGAGGCGCACAGCCTGCTGATCCGCGTGATCCGCAACTGTACCTGGAACCGCTGCACGTTCTGTCCGGTCTACAAGGGCACGAAGTCGTCCCTGCGCCCGGTGGACGAGGTCCTCGCCGACGTGGACGCGATGGCGGCGGCCGCCGAGGTGCTGCGCCGCCGCGGCGTGCACGCCGTGCGCGAGGGGCTCGTTCCGCCTGAGGCGTATCAGGTGTCGCTGTTCCTCGGCGACGGCGCGCGTGCCGTGTTCCTGCAGGACGCGGACCCGTGCGCGGTCAAGCCGGAGAGGCTCGCGGCGGTCGTCAGGCGGGCCCGCGAGCGGTTCCCCTCGGTCGAGCGGGTGACCACGTACGGGCGCGCGGGCACGCTGGCGCGGCGCGCGCCCGACGATCTGGCCCTTCTGGCCGACGCCGGCCTCACGCGCGTGCACCTCGGCCTCGAGTCCGGCGCCGACGAGGTGCTCATGGCGGTCGACAAGGGCTGCACCAGCGGGGACCTCATCGCCGCCGGCCGAAGAGTGCTCGAGGCCGGTCTCGAGCTCTGCTTCTATCTCATGCCCGGGCTCGGCGGGCGCGCGGACGCCGCCGTGCACGTCGAGGGCTCCGCCCGTGTGATCCGCGAGGTGGCGTGGTCCGCACCCCCGCTGAACCCCCCGGTCGTCCGTCTC
>JAAYBE010000108.1 GCA_012719015.1 Actinomycetota bacterium | reverse complement strand
CAGGCAGGCGGTCGAGGTGCTCGGCCCCTGGGCCTACGCCGCGATCTTCCTGACCGTCTTCGCCGAGACCGGCCTCGTCGTCGCGCCGTTCCTGCCGGGCGAGTCGCTGCTGCTCACGAGCGGCACGCTCGCCGGCGCCGGCGTACTGCAGGTCGCCGCGCTGTGGCCGCTCCTGGTCGCCGCGGCCTTCCTCGGCGACGTCGTCAACTACCTGATCGGCCGCTGGCTCGGCAAGCACCTGCTGAGCAGGCCACGCCGGTACCTCAAGCCGCAGCACGTGCAGGACGCGCACCAGTTCTACGAGGAGCACGGCGGCCTCGCGATCGTCGTCTGCCGGTTCCTGCCCATCGTGCGCACGCTGGTGCCCTTCGTCGCCGGCGTGACAAGGATGGAGTTCCGCCGCTACCTGCTCTTCGCCGCCCTCGCCGCCCTGCTCTGGGTCACCATCTTCCTCGGCGCCGGCTACCTCTTCGGCAACGTGCCCTGGGTGCGGGAGTACCTGGCGCTCGCGCTGGCGATCGCCGTCGCCGCCTCCGCCGTCCCGGGGTTCGTCATCTGGACGGTGCATCATCTGCGGCGGGCGCGTTCGAGGACGGAGTGAAACGGTGACCGGACGCCCGCGGACATGTGAGAGAATGCGGCGTCACATCCCGGCGAGGAGGGAGACGCGATGATCGCGAGCGCCGTGACGAGCCCGGCGGGGACGCTGCTCCAGTCGTTCTTCAGCCACCGCCTGTTCAGCTTCGGGTTCTGGACGATCGACGTCATCCTGCTGGTGGCGATCGTCGGCGTCGTGATCGTGCTGGCGACGGACGACCGCGACCCCAGCATCGTGCTGGCGTGGCTCTTCGTGGTCCTGCTCCTGCCGGTGCTGGGCCTCGTCGCCTACTTCTTCATCGGGCGCAACTTCCGCCGCGACTCGCCGTGGCGACGCAAGGCGGTGGCGCAGATGGAGGCGGTCGCGGCCGAGTCGCTGGCGCCGGTCGAGGCGGCGAACACGGAGTTCACGAGAGAGGCCGTGAACGACCTCGCCGCCACACCCGGCGCGCGGATCGAGTCGGTGGGCAGCGTCGAGGGCGGCGTCTCGCCCCTGCCGGCCGACACGGTAGAGGTCTACACGGCCGGCGCGCAGAAGTTCCCGGCCCTGCTCGCCGAGATGGCGGCCGCCGAGCGCTACATCCATCTCATGTACCTCATCTGGGAGCAGGACGAGCTGACCGCCAGGGTCACCGACGTGCTGCTGGACCGGCTCGCGGCCGGGGTCAAGGTCCACATCCTCTACGACTGGTTCAGCTGCCTCCCCTACCGGAAGGATGAGCTGAAGCGGCTGGCCGCCGCCGGCGCCCTCGTCCGCCCCTGCTACAAGCGCCTGCGACAGATCAACTACCGCAACCACATGAAGATGGTGATCGTCGACGGCAGGAGCGTCTACAGCGGCGGCATGAACATGGGCCAGGAGTACATCGACGGTGGCCCCCGGTTCGACGTGTGGCGCGACACCTCGTTCCGCCTCAGCGGCCCGGCGGTCGCGCCCTACCTCATGCTCTTCGCCTCGACGTGGCTCTACACCGGCGGCAAGGAGGACCTGGCCACCGACTTCATGCCGCCGGCCACCGAGCACCACCGTCACGAGGGCACCCCCGTCCAGGTGCTGCACTCCAGCGTCATGACCACCTTCAAGACCATCCGCGACGTGTTCATCACCGCGCTGACCAACGCCCGCGAGCGCGTCTGGATCCAGTCGCCCTACTTCGTCCCCGACGAGCCGCTGATGACGGCCATGTGCACGGCCGCGGCCGGAGGCGTGGACGTGCGCTTCATGATGACCGGCGTACCCGACAAGAAGATCCCGTTCTACGCCGCGCACGCCTACTACCCCCAGCTGCTGCGCGCCGAGGTGAAGGTCTACCAGTACAAGGCCGGCTTCCTGCACGCCAAGACGGTGACCGTGGACGACCAGGTGAGCATCATCGGCACCTGCAACTGGGACATCCGCAGCATCATCCTGCACGACGAGGTGGTCGCGGTCATCTACGACCGCGGGGTCACGGCCGCCCACGCCGCCCAGTACGAGCGCGACATCGGGGTATGCGCCGAGATCGGCTGGGACGACCTCGCCGGGCTCAGCCACCGCGAGAAGTTCCGCAACTCCGTCTACCGGCTGTTCTCGCGCCTGCTCTGAGCGCCGCGGGCCGCGCGCCCGCAGACGCGCAACGCCGTCACCGCCAAGGCTGGACACGGCCCGCGTGTGACGTCACAGTAACCGACGGGTAACATTATCAGGATACACCGTGCGAGACGGGGTATCGGGACACCGTCGGAGCGAGGGAGGACGAGGGATGCTACTGAGGAGAAGGCCGCTGCTCGGCGCGGCCGTCGTCGGGGGCGTCGCCTACCACGCCGGCAAGCAGCGCGTGCGGGCCCAGGAGGCGGAAGCAGGCCAGGACTACCAGATCCAACAGCTGCAGGAGCAGAACGCGCAGATGCAGCAGCAACTCCAGCAGCAGGCGCCGGCCGCCGCTCCCGCCGCGGCCGCGGCGCCGGCGGGTGGCGTCACCGGGCAGCTCACCGAGCTCAAGGGCCTGCTCGACGCCGGCGTGCTCAGCCCGGAGGAGTTCGAGGCCGCCAAGGCCAAGGTCCTGGCGGGCGGCTGAGTCGAACCTCGGAAAGAAGGAGACTCACATGGCAATGGGACCGGTGCAGGTCCTCGTCGTCGGATTCGGTGAGGACGCCCAGTTCAAGGGCGAGGCGCTGGCGGAGCTGAAGAGGCTCGCCGACGCCGACATCGTGCACGTGATCGACCTGCTCGTGGTGCGCAAGAACGACGACGGCTCGATCGACAAGGTGGAGATCGCCGACGACGAGGAGCTGGCCAGGTTCGGCGCCCTGGCCGGTGCGCTCATCGGCTTCGGCGCCGCAGGCGAGGAGGGCGCCGAGGCAGGCGCCGAGGCCGGCGCTGAGCTCGGCGACGAGGGCACCCTCTTCGACGACGAGGAGGTCTGGTACATCGCCGACGCCATCCCCGAGGGCATGACGGCGGCCATCGCCGTCCTCGAGCACCGCTGGGCGATCCCGCTCCGCACGGCGATCGCCGACGCCGGCGGCGTCGCCCTCACCGACCGCTGGCTGCACCCGCAGGACCTGCTCGCGGTCGGCGCCGAGATCGGCCTCGAGCTCGACGCCTGACGGCGACCGGGAGACGGACTGACGGCGACGGCCGGGGGCGTCACCCTACGGCCGTCGCCGTCACGGATGCGCGACGAACCGCACGCAGGGGTAGTATCCGCCGCATGAGCGCAGCCACGACCAGCGAGCCCCGTCCTTCGGCTGACGCGTCCGTGGGCGAGGCTGCGCCGCCCGTGCCCGCGGTCGACACGTACCCGCGCGGCCTCTACCTCCACGTCCTCGTCGTCTCGCTCGTCGGCGGCTTCGCCGTCCTCGGCTGGTTCGTCCTCTACGAGTGGCTCGACAAGCTGATCTGGGAGAACGCCTACGTGGTCGCCCACGCCTGGATGTTCCCCGTCGTCTGCCTGCCCTTCTCCCTGCTCGTCGGCCTGCTGGTCAAGTACGCGCGGGCGCCCAGCAACCTCGACGGCTCCATGCTCGACAGCCTGACCGGAGATGTCGCGACCCTGCGCTGGAAGGACCTGCCCGCCACCGTCGCCACGTCGCTGGCCTCGCTCTTCTCCGGCGCCGTGCTCGGCCCGGAGGGCGCCATCGGCAACATCGCCGGCAAGATCGCCGCCCTGTACTGCGACCTCCTGCGCATCCCCGCCGACCGGCGGCCCAGGCTGGTGTTCGCCGCCGTGGCCTCCGGCTACAACGGCCTCCTCGAGAACCCGATCTTCGCCGCCGTGCTCGGCGCCGAGGTGGCGGAGACCAGGAAGCAGGGCCTGGCCACCCTGCCGGCGAGCCTCATCGGCGGCGCCATCGGCTACGGCATCTTCAAGGTGCTGCACGAGAGCGGGTTTCTCGGGTTCCTCCACCTGCCGCCGGTGCAGAGCTACCTGTGGTGGTACGCGCTTCTCATGGCGCCGCTGGCGCTGGCCGGCCTGGTCCTCACGCTCCTGACCGCGGCGTTCATGCGCTTGACGACCGCGTTCTTCGGGCGCCTCGGGGACCGCGTGGTGCCGCGGGCGCTCATCGCCGGCGCGATCTTCAGCGTCGTCGGCGTGCTGGCGCCCGTCATGTTGTTCTCCGGCGAGACGCAGGTGCAGACGGTGATCAAGGGCGCCGCCGGCTACGGCATCGCCGTCCTGTTGGTCATGGCCGTCGGCAAGCTCGCCCTCCTCGCGGTCGGGTTCCGGAGCGGGTTCCTCGGCGGGCCGACCTTCCCGCTCATCTTCGCCTCCACGGCCGTGGCGCTGGCGCTCAACCTCGCCTTCCCGGGCGTGCCCGTGGCGATCTTCGTGGCCGGCGTGATGGCCGGCGCCGTCTTCGCGCTGTTCCGCACGCCGCTCATGGTGGTGCTGCTCACCGGGTTCATGCTGGACATGGGCACGACGATGGTCGCGCTCATCGTGCTGGCGGTGGCCACCGTCATGATCGCGATGCCGCCGTTGCAGACGCGGATGGCGGCGGGCCGGGCCGGGCGGCCGCCCGCGGCGCCGCCCGCCGGCGCCCCGGGCGGCTGAGGCCGGGGTTGATGGCGGGGTCGGTCTGGATGCCGCCCGTGATGGCGGCGCCGTTCGGGCACTGGAGCTGACGGTCGACGGCGGACACGACGCCGCTCGAGAGCGAGAGGTCGAGGCCGAGAGGGCTCCCGATCGCGACCACGTTCTCGCCCACGGCGATCTTTGAGGAGTCGCCCGGCTTGACGGGAGTGAGGGTCGGCGCCGGCGGACTGGCCGCTCTCGACCACCACGTGGGCGTTGGTGAGGGACTTCCTCCTGTCCCGCTGCCTTTCGTGTGTGCCCGCCAGACTGGGCGGCGCTCCCGTGTCCCCTCCCTTGTGCCGGTACAATCTGGGAATCTGCTGAGAACCGGCTGGGCGACCTCTGAGACTCGCGCCGTGGCTTCGCCCGCGCCTCGCGGGGGAAGACTCCGGCCGGACTGACGACACGAGGAGGTATGCATGAAGCCCATCGTCGACGCCGATCTGTGCACCGGGTGCGGCACCTGCGAGGATATCTGTCCGGACGTGTTCGAGCTCGGGGACGACGGCATCGCGCACGTGATCGCCCCTGAGGGCTGCGCCGACGCCGGCTGTTGCGAGGAAGCGGCGGAGGAGTGCCCAGCGGAGGCCATCAGCCTGGTCGACGACTGACCCCTGGCGCGCCCCCGGTCGTTCCGGTATCGTATGTGACCGCTTGGTCACTTCACCCGGACCCAGGGGGATCCCATGTGTTGTCTGTTCACCATCCTGCTCCTGCTCGGGGCCCGCGCCGTCGACGTCGTCTGGTGGATCGCGCAGCCGGCGCGCTGGAGCCTCGCCTTCAGCTCGTGGGTCTGGCCGGTGCTGGGCATCATCTTCATGCCCTGGACCACCATGCTCTACGTACTCGTGGCGCCGGGCGGCGTCAAGGGCGTCGACTGGCTGTGGATCGTCCTCGGCGTCGTCGTCGACATCACGTTCTGGAGCGGCGGCGCCTGGAAGAACCGCGACCGCGTGCCGGGCTCCACGGTCTGAGTCGCACATGGGACGCGCCGACCCCCTCCGGCCGAGCGTCCGTCCGTTCCCTGGTGAGGACATGACCGCCGGCGGGTGACCCCGGGCAGCGTCGCCACCGGCTGCCGGCGGCTGCGGTGGTCGCGACCCGGGAGGTCGTCGCGTGGAGCGTCGCGTGGAGGAACGTCGTGACGGGGATTGCCTGGCCGCGGCGAAGACGGATTGGACCTTGCCCTCGATGGGTAACCCGTGGTAGTTACCATATGGTAACTTACATCATCCGCGGGGGTGGACCATGAGAGAGGGAGAAGGCTGGGTCCTGTTCGCCTGGCTCATGCTGCTGGTCGCCGGCGTCATGAGCGTCATCGACGGCATCGTAGCGCTGTCGCGGTCGTCGTTCTTCCACGACGT
>JAAYBE010000107.1 GCA_012719015.1 Actinomycetota bacterium | reverse complement strand
CCGGGACCGACCTCCACGCCGGCCTCCTCGTACCCCAGACCGGCGCTCACCGGGCGTCGTCCGACCGCGACCAGCACGCACTCGGCCACGACTTCGGCGCCGCCCGCCAGCCGCAGCGCCACCCCGGCCCCTCCACCCTCGGCCGACTCGACCGCCGTCTTCACGTGGACGGCGATGCCGGCCTTCTTGAAGGCCTGCTGCAGTGTGCGTCCGACCCGCTGGTCCTCGCCCGGGAGCAGCTGCGGCAGCATCTCGACCACGCTCACCTCGCTCCCCAGACGATTGAACACGCTGGCGAACTCGCAGCCGATCACGCCGCCGCCGACGATGGCCAGGCTGGGGGGCACGTGGTCGATGCGCAACAGCTCGTCGCTGGTCAGGATGCGCGGGTCTTCCCAGTCGAAGAGGCCCATGCGCACCGGCTCGGAGCCTGTCGCCAGGATGACGGCGTCGCCCTCGAGCTCTGCGCCCTGCTCGAGCACGGCCCCGTCAGGGAGCGTCGCGCCGGGCTCGAGCCTGATCCCGCCGCGGCCCGCGAGCGTCCCGCGGCCGGTCACCACCTGCACCTTGCGCGTCCGGAGCAGGTGCGCCACGCCGTCGCGGAGCCGGCTCGTCACGGCATCCTTGCGGGCCATGAAGGCATCGAAATCGAGCGACACGGCGCCGGTCACCACTCCGTAATCGGCGCCGCGCCTGGCCTCGTGGAGACGCTCGGCGCCGGCGACCATGGCCTTGGTGGGCACGCAGCCCCGGTTCAGACAGGTGCCGCCGATCTCGCGCGCCTCCACCAGCGTGACCTCGGCGCCGAGCTGGGCGGCGCGACCGGCGGCCACATAGCCGGCGGGCCCCCCGCCGAGAACCAGGATCTTGGTCATCCGTCGCTCCTTCCCTCTCCGGCAGCTCCGGGGACGCCGCCGTCCTCACGACCGGCCGCGAACCTGCGCAGCCCGGCCTCCAGCTTGCGGAGCGTGGCGCTCCAGATGGTCTCGGGGGCCAGCAGCACCCCCGCACCGGCCAGACCCTCGCCCTCCCAGGGCTCGCCGACCAATGCCTCCACCGCCCGGGTCAACTCGTCCGGGGGCCGCTGCATGAGGAACGAGCCGTGCACCAACGTCCGCCCGCCCCTCCTGGCCTGCGCGATGGCGACCACCTTCTGCCCGTGTGAGCAGATGTCGTAGCGCAGCGCGCCGGCGAAGCAGAGCGCGCTGCGCTGATAGGGTACCTCGCCGTGGCCGTCGAGCGTCAGCCCGAGATCCTCGAGGGCGGCGGCGAAGGCCCCGGCGACCAGGCCGTAGGCCCCATCGACGTCGACCGGCGCCCGAGGACCCGTCGCCGGGACCCCCGGAGGGAACGCCACGGCGAACGACCACTCGAACGCCTCGCCGTGCAGCACCGCCCGGCCGCCGGTGGGGCGGCGCACCACCGCGAAGGGCAGCCCCGGGACCAGCCGCACCTCCTGGAACCTGCCGATCGAGAGCGCCGGCGGAGCCCACGTGTAGCGGCGGGCGATGACCTCCGCGGTCGTCTCGAGCAAGCCGGCATCCAGAGCCATCTGCGCGCCGCCGCCGGCGCGCAGATCGGGCAGGACCTTGACCGTGCTCATCGGCGCACCTCCGGCGGAGCGGGTCGCAGACCCGCGGTCTTGCGCGACGGCGACGGACAAGCGGCGGACGGCGCGCCCTCAGGCGCCGCCGTCGCCGTCCTCCGCGAACCGCTGCTTGACGACGGGGCGGCGGGCGGCCTGTGCCTCGTCGAGCCGCCGCACCGGCAGCGTCACCGGGGCCTCGCGCAGCAGGGCCGGATCCTCCTTCGCCTCGTCCGCCACGCTGCGGAACGCCCCGATCAGCCAGTCGAGCGCGTCCTTGGACTCGGTCTCGGTCGGCTCCACCATGAGGGCTTCGTCCACGATGAGCGGGAAGTAGGTGGTCGGCGGATGCACCCCGTGGTCGAGCAGACGCTTGGCGACGTCGAGCGCACGCACGCCGTGTTCCCTGAACGGCGCCGCCGAGCCGACGAACTCGTGCATGCAGCGCCGCTCGCCGTACGGCAGGTCGAGGATGTCGCGCAGGCCCTCCATCACGTAGTTGGCGTTGAGCACCGCCGTCTCGCTGACCTGGCGGAGTCCTTCGGCGCCCAGGCTGCGGATGTAGGTCCAGGCGCGCACCAGCACCCCGAAGTTGCCGTAGAAGGTGCGCACCTTGCCGATGGACAGGGGACGGTCGTACTGCAGGAAGAAGCGCCCGTCCCCGTCGCGCTCCACCACGGGCACGGGCAGGAACGGCGCCAGCGCATCCCGGACGACGATGGGGCCGGCGCCCGGTCCGCCCCCGCCGTGAGGCGTGCTGAAAGTCTTGTGGGTGTTGAAGTGGACGACGTCGAACCCCATGTCCCCGGGGCGACTGATGCCGAGCACCGCGTTGGCGTTGGCGCCGTCGTAGTAGAGGAGACCGCCGGCGTCGTGGACCAGGCCGGCGATCGCGACGATGTGCTCGTCGAACAGGCCGAGGGTGTTGGGATTGGTGAGCATGAGCCCGGCGATGTCGCCCTCCGCGACGACCGCGCGCAGATCATCCATGTCGACCCCGCCCCGCGCGTCGCTGCGCACCGGGGCGGGCACGAACCCGCCCATCACGACGCTGGCGGGATTGGTGCCGTGCGCCGTGTCGGGGATGATGATCCGCCTGGGGTCGCGGCCCTCGGCCAGGTGGGCCGCGCGGATGACGAGCAGTCCGGTGAGCTCGCCGTGCGCGCCGGCCGCCGGCTGCAATGTGGCCGCATGCAGGCCGCTGATCTCGACCAGCCAGCTCTCGAGCTCGTGCATCAGCTCCAGCGCCCCCTGCACGAGCGACTCCGGCTGATACGGATGCAGCCCGGAGAAGCCCTCGAGCCGTGCGGCGGCCTCGTTCACACGCGGGTTGTACTTCATGGTGCAGCTGCCGAGGGGATAGCTGCCGCTGTCCACGCCGAAGTTGAGCGTGCTGAGACCGGTGAAATGCCGCACCAGGTCGACCTCGCCCACCTCCGGGAGCCGTGCCGGAGCCGTCCGACGCAGATGCGCCGGGATGAGTCCGTCCACGGGGACCTCCGGCACGCCGAGCTCGGGGAGCGACCAGGCGCCGCGGCCGGGACGGGACTTCTCGTAGATGGTCAGACGGTCGGCCGGCGCGGGGCGGCAGACCTGGGCGTCCGTACGACCCGCAGGTGTCCCGCGCCGCTCATCCATCGCCGGCCCCTTCCCCCGCCAGCACCCCGTCGAGCGCGACGACGAAGGCGTCGATCTCGGCGCGCGTGCGCTTCTCGGTGACCGCGAGCAGCAGCACGCCGTCGAGCGACACCACGCCGTCGGGCAGCACCCCGTCGTACATGCCGGCGAAACGGCTGACGGGCACGCCGGCGAGATACCCCTCGGGCACGAGCGACTCCACGACCTCCCCGGCCGCGCGCGGCAGATGCACGGCGAACTCGCGGAAGACGGGACCCTCGGTGAAGGCGCGCACGCCCGGGAGCGCCAGGAGACGCTGCCGCAGGTACGCGGCCTTGCGGGCGCAGTGCAGGCCGAGCTCCGGCAGGCCCTCCTTGCCGAGCCAGCTCAGGTGGACCAGCGTGGCCAACGCGCTGAGTGCGTGGTTCGAGCAGATGTTGCTGGTCGCCTTCTCGCGGCGGATGTGCTGCTCGCGCGTCTGCAGCGTGAGCACATAGCCGCGACGGCCCTCCAGGTCGACCGTCTCGCCCACCAGGCGGCCGGGAAGACGGCGCATCAGTCTGCCGGCGACGGCCATGTAGCCGACGCCGGGACCCCCGAAGCTCATCGTGCTGCCGAGCGCCTGCGCCTCCCCGACGACGATGTCTGCGCCGAGTCGGCCGGGAGCCTCGAGCAGGCCGAGCGACAGCGGGTCGGCGACGACGATCAGGAGCGCTCCGGCCGCGTGCGCCGTCTCGGCGAGCGCCGGCAGGTCCTCGAGAGCGCCGAAGAAGTTGGGTTGCTGCACCACGACCGCCGCCGTGTCGTCCCCCACCGCAGCGACGAGGGCGTCCGCGTCGGTGGCCGCCCCTCGCCGCAGTCCGACGAGCCGCGGACGCGGCCCGTAGGCGGCCGCCGCGGTGGCGAGCACCTGACGGTATTCGGGATGCACGCCGGCCGACAGGGCCACCTCGCGGCGGCGCGTCTGTGCGCCGGCGAGGATGGAGGCCTCGGACAGCGCCGTGCCGCCGTCGTACAGGGAGGCGTTGCTCACGTCCATGCCGGTGAGCTCGCAGATAGCCGTCTGGAACTCGAAGATGCTCTGCAGCACTCCTTGGCTGCGCTCCGGCTGGTACGGGGTGTACGCGGTGAGGAACTCGCCGCGACTGACGATCGCGTCGACCACCGCGGGGACGTGGTGGTCGTAGACGCCCGCGCCGAGGAAGCTGACCAGCTGCGTCGCCGGCACGTCCCTGCCCGCCAGGCAGCGCAGCGCCGCCGTCACCTCGACCTCGCTGACGCCGGCCGGCAGCGCGAGCGGCTCGCGGCGGCGGACCTCGTCCGGGATCCCGGCGAACAGGTCGTCGATATCGGCGGCGCCCACGGCCGCCAGCATCTGCCTCAGGTCGT